>NZ_JBHYIG010000015.1:0-60220 GCF_042740015.1 Streptomyces sp. NPDC059037 | reverse complement strand
GGGGGGGCCCCCCCCCCCCCCCCGCGCCCCCCCCCCCCCCCCGCGCGGCCCCCCCCCCGGGGCCGGGCACGGGCGCCCGTCACGTCAGCACATGGCGCACCATCGTGAAGAACTGCGCCGACGGCTCGATGCCGAGTTCCGTGCGGAGCAGCCCGCGGAATGCCTTGAAGTGCCGTACCGCCTCCGCGAGGTTGTTCTCGGCGAGGTGCACCGACACGACCGCGCGGTGCGCGCTCTCGCGCAGCGGGTCGATCCGGGTGCTCTCCAGAGCGGCCTCGAGGGCGGGCGCGTACTGCTCCTGGGCGACGAGCCGCGCCGACAGCGCCTCCAGGGCGTGCAGCCGCAGCTGGTGCAGCCGCTCCCGCTCGAACACCACCCAGTCCTGGTACCAGCCGGGCAGCAGCTCGCCCATGCCGAGCAGCGAGGCGCACGCGGCCCCGGTCCCCTCCGCCGGGTCCGCGAGAATGTGGTGTGCCGCGGTGGTGAAGTCCTGGATGTCCATCCGGACGCGCCGGTCCAGCGAGAGCACCCCGGACCGTGCGTCCGCGACCACCGAACTCGCGCCGTTGAGGCGCCAGATGGCGGTCCGCAGGCAGGCCCGCGCGCGTTCCTCGGTGACATCGGGCCACAGCGTCCCCGCGAGGGCCGAACGCGTCGCCGAGCCGCGCAGCGCGAGCAGCGCGATCAACTGCTGCCCGCTGGCGGGGACGCCGACCGGCACGGCGCCCCCGCCCTCGTCGCGGCTGAGCTGGAAACCCCCGAGCAGCCGCAGCCGCAGAGCGGGTGGTGCGTCGTCGCACACCGCCGGACATTCCGTGACGGCCATCTGTACCCCCAGTTGAGCAACCCGCCCCTGACCTGGCACGAACCTACGCCGGAGGTCACCCGGGGTGCCTCAGGGAACCGCCCAGGGAAATCCCCGGTCTGCCGGGCCCGAGGCCGCGACGGCTACGACGACGCGCGGTGTTCCTGCGGCGAGAAGTGGCTCACGAGCCCGATACGGGAGGTGATGCCGAGCTTCGTGTACGTGTGGCCCAGGTGGTACTCGATGGTCTTGACGCTCAGCGCGAGCGCGGTGGCGATCTGACGGTTGGTCAGGCCCTGCGACGCCAGGCGTGCGACGGCAAGCTCCTGCGGGGTGAGTCCGTCGGCGGCGGGTCCGGCGTCCGCAGGATCCTGGGCGGGCCGCGGCGGCGCGGCCCGGCCGCAGGCGTCCAACTCCCTTTCGCAGCGCGCCAAGTAGGGGGCGGCGCCCAGGGCGCGCATCGTGGTGTACGCGGCGTGCAGCTGCTCCACGGCGACCGAGCGGCGGCCGATCCGGCGCAGGAACGCCCCGTGGTCGAGTTCGACCCGGGCCCGGCCGAAGGGCGATGGCACCTGCGCGGCCTGGTCGTGGGCGCGCAGGAAGGACGCCTGGGCGCGGTCGGTCTCACGGCGCGCCGCGTGCAGGTTTCCGCGCACCCGCGCCGCCGCGGCGAGCGCCGAGTGCCGCCCCCGGGCCGCCGCCCGCTCCTCGTACGGAAGGAGCACGGCCTCGGCCTCGTCGAACTCGCCCAGGTGGATCAGCGCGTCGACGATCAGCTCGCGCCAGGCCACCACGCCCGGCTCGTTCACCCCGTCGTGCGAGGCGAACCCGAGGAGCGGCCGCAGCGCCTCGACGACCCGCTCCGGTTCCCCGCGTGCCTCGGCGAAGCGGCCGTGCGCCGACGCCGCGTACGCGAACGCCAGCGCGCTCTCGTCGCAGCCGGGCGCGTCGAGGGCGAGCCGCAGATGCACCGAAGCCCGCTCCCACTCGCCGCGCGCCGACAGGATCCAGCAGGCGATGGCGTGCGTGACGGGCTTGAGCCACGACTGCTCGGTGTCGTCGGCGATCGACGCGGACGCCTCCGCGTGGATCAGCGCCTCGTCCCAGTCGCCGAGCCGGTGCAGGGTCTGGGCGAGCGCCGACGCCGAGAGCAGCCGCAGCGGCACGGTCCCCCTGCGGCAGCTCGCCACCGCCCCGAGCAGGTCACAGCGGGCTCCCTGCAGATCGTCCGACCACAGCCTCAACTGCCCACGCGCCAGCAGGAGATCGATGCTCGACGGCGGCACGAGCAGCGGATCGGGCAGCTCGCCCGCGAGCTCGATGCCCTTCTGGGCGAATCCGCTCAGGCCAAGGGCGAGCAGGTGGTTGAAGCGCAGCATCCGGCTCGGGCCCTGCAAGGTGGAAAGGCGCTGGGCGCGCTCCGCCCACCGTGCGGCGTCGGCGGCCCGCCCCCGCATCACGGCGGCGTAGCTCAACTGCTCGGCGGCCCGCGCGGCCAGCGAGGGGTCGTTCTCGCGGTCGCACTGGTCCCAGGCGTCGACCAGCAGCGTCTGCGCCTGCTCCATACGTCCCTGGACGCGCGCCACATAGCCGCGGACGTAGCCCCGCAGCGCGGGATCCGCGCTCTCCGGCAGCCCCGCGGCGAGTTCGGCCGACTCGTGCACCCGGCCGTCGAGCAGCAGTGCCTCGACGGCTTCGACGGCGAGCCGGTCGCGCTCCTGGTCGGTCGTCGCCACCCGCGAGGCGTGCCGCAGATGCGTTCCCGCGACCGCCCACTGCCCGGTGGCGGCCTCCCGCCTCGCGCATGCGGCGAGCGCGGCGGCGAGGTGTTCGTCGGGTCCCGTGGCGGCGAGCACCCGGTGGCGCAGGCTCGAGTACTCGTCGCCGACCAGTGCCGCGGCCCGGGTGTGCAGGGCGGCCCGGTGGGCGGGGCCGATGTCCTGGTAGACGGCGGCGTGCACCAGGGGGTGCGGGAAGGCGATCTCGGGCGCGGTCCCGGCGGGCAGTTCCCTCAACAGGCCTGCCTTGACGGCCCGTTCGAGCGCGGGCAGCGGTGCGGGCACCCGCGCGAGCGATGCGGCCACGACCAGCGGGCTGGAGAGCCCGAGCACGCTGACCGCCTGCACGAGCCGCAGCGCCTGGGGTCCGCACTCCGCGAGATTGGCGAGCACCAGCATGGCGTACGAACGAGGAGCGGGCAGCGGCGTCGCCACGTCCCGCAGGACACGGTCCGGCACCTGGTCGAGCAGGGCGCGGGCGTGCAGCGGATTGCCGTGCGTGTGGTCGTGGAGCCGTACGGAAGCGGAGTGCGGGAGCCGGTCGGTGCCCAACTGGACGCTGAGTGAGCCGAGTTCGTCGGGGCTGAGCCCTTCGAGAGGGATCCGGCGGGTGCGCACGTCACCGAGCAGACGGCGGATGCCGTCCGGCAGTTGGGGCGCGGCCGGGTCCCGTGCCGTCACGATGGCGAGGACCTTGTCGACGCGGAGGCGCCGCAGTGCGAACGTCAGGGCGTTCAGGGACGCGGAGTCCGCCCAGTGCGCGTCGTCGAGGACGAGGATGACGGGCCCCTTGTCCTGGAGCTCGCTCAGCAGGTCGAGCAGCCCGAAGCCGGCCGCGAGCGGCGGCAGCGTGCCGGGGGCCGAGCGGGGCACGCGGACCAGCGATCCGAGGCAGTCCGGCAGCGGGATGGGGCTCTGCCCGACGAACTGGGCGAGCACCCCGCAGGGCAGCCCGCTCTCGTTCTCCTCACCGCTGGCCTGCAGCACACAGGCGTCGCCCGCCGTGTCCAGGAACCTGCGGATCAGCGCGGTCTTGCCGATCCCGCCGGGCCCGTCGATCAGCACGAGGCGCGGCACACCGTCGCACACCTGCCGGAACTCCTCCTGGAGCACGGCGAGTTCGTGTGTGCGACCGGCGAACGCCGGAGTGTGGACATGGCCGTTCAGCGAGTTCCCGGACGTCATCACCGCCCCCACCTGTCGACACCCGGCAAGGCCGCCCGGACCGTGACGGCGAACAGTGCCGGGCGCATGACCCTGAACGTCCACGATGATGCCGAAACCGCTCTCGGTACAAGCTGATTCCCCACTCCCGAAGAGCGGTTTCCCGCCGGGCGGGATCAGATGTCACAGGAGTCGTCACCCGTCGCGGACGAGGGCGCCGATTCGGGCGGAGGTTCGAGGAGCGACAGGAGCTCGAGCCAGCCGTGAAACGGCGTGCCCCGCCCCGTGTCCTCCTCGCCGTCTTCTTCGTCCACGACGTTCCCGTGCACGCCCCCGGGGGAGCGGAACACCTCGATGACGTAGCGCACAACGCCCTCCCGGGGGGCCGGCACAGCCCCGAACGTGACACATCGCGACAGTGCGAGCCTAGGAACCCCGTTCCGCCCGGCGCTTCGGGGAGTCACCTGGGGATGACCCCAGTCCTAGGACCAGGGGGTGTGCCGAACTGCCCCGTACGCCCCGTCAGTCCCAGGGGCTCAGTTCCAGGGCTCACGCAGCGGCCTGCGCCGCCACCACACCCCGAGGCCGGACTCGGGACGTCCGTGCGGCAGCGGGACCCAGGGGCGCAGTGCTCCCCGCGGGTCCGGGACGGTCGCGGCGACGAAGCGGGCGTCGAGCTGCGCGAGCAGCCGCCCGGGCGGACCGTCGCGCGCCTCATCGGGCAGCGCGCCCATGACCTCATCCAAGGCATCCCGGGAATCGAGATCGTTCCCGTACTCGACGATGAAGTACGGCCGCCCGCCCGCCTCAAGGAGCCCGACAAGCCGCTCCCAGGACGCGAACCGGTACGCCACCGAGTACACCGGCGTCGTGACCGCGCCCCGCAGCCGGGGCGCGAGCCGCGACCGCTCGAGCTCCAGGCGCCGGGCGTCGCACCGCGCGAAGGCGGCGAGGACGATGCCCGGCAGGTCGTCCCACACCGCCCGGCTCCGCGGCGCGTCCCGGAAGACATCCACTCGCACACCTCTCAAACGATGTGATCTCAAACGATGTGATGCGCCAGAGTGGCATGCGGATCCGGCGCCCCCGGAACCGGCGCCGGGTCCGCGTGGACCAGCGCGGCCGTCAGCTTCGGTACGGCGTGCAGCAGGGCGTGCTCGGCGGCGACCGCCACCTCGTGGGCGTCGCGCACGCTGAGGTCACCGTCGACGACGATGGCGACCTCGGCGCGCAGCCGGTGGCCGATCCAGCGCATCCGCAGCTCCCCGACCGCGCGGACGCCGGGCACGTGCTCCAGCGCGTGCTGCGCGGTGTCGACCACGGCCGGGTCGACGGCGTCCATGATGCGCCGGAACACCTCGCGGCAGGCGTCGCGCAGGACGAGCAGGATCGCGGCGGTGATGGCCAACCCCACGATGGGGTCGGCCAGTTGCCACCCGATGGCGGCGCCGCCCGCGCCGAGCAGGACGGCGAGCGAGGTGAATCCGTCGGTACGCGCGTGCAGCCCGTCGGCGACGAGGGCCGCGGAGCCGATCTCGCGGCCGACGCGGATGCGGTAGCGGGCCACCCACTCGTTGCCGATGAACCCGATCACGGCGGCGGCCGCGACGGCGGGCAGGTGGCTGATGTCGCGCGGGTCGATCAGCCGGTCGATCGCCGTCCAGGCGGCGAACGCCGCGGAGGCGGCGATGGTCAGGACGATCAGCAGCCCCGCGATGTCCTCGGCCCGTCCGTAGCCGTACGTGAAGCGACGGGTGGCGGCACGCCGGCCGAGGACGAAGGCGACGCCGAGCGGCAGCGCGGTGAGCGCGTCCGCGGCGTTGTGGACGGTGTCGCCGAGGAGCGCCACGGAGCCGGAGAGCACGACGATCACCAACTGGGCGACGGCGGTGGCGCCGAGCACCCCGAGCGAGATCCACAGGACCCGCATCCCGCGCGCCGACGACTCCAGGGCATGGTCGGTCCGGTCGGCTGAGTCGTGCGAATGCGGCTTCACCAGATGGGCGACGCGGTGCCGCAGCCGGCCGCGCCCGCCGTGCCGGTGCGGTTCGCTCGGGTGGGTGTGTCCGTGCTGATGACTCACGAGGCAGGCCTTCCGACGCGGCGGTACGGACTGGACGGGTGGACGCCGGTGGGCGCCCACCCCCAGTATGTGCGTATGAGCGCACGCATGCACCTATCACCTGCGCAGGGTTCGCACCCGCAAGACCCGGGCGCTGAGCAGCAGGGTTCGCACCCGCGGGACCCGGGCGATGAGCAAGTGACGTACGCCGCCGAACTCCTGGGCCTCCTGGCCGACCGCACCCGCCTGCTCCTGCTGCACACGCTGGGCCGGGGCGAGGCCGACGTGTCGACCCTCACGGAGGCCTGCGGCGCGGCCCGCCCCGCGGTGAGCCAACACCTGGCGAAACTCCGCCTCGCGGGCCTGGTGACGGTACGCAAGGAGGGCCGCCGCATGGTCTACGCGCTGCCGGACGGCCATCTGCGCCGCCTGGTCGGCGAGGCGCTGAACCTCGCGGACCATCGGGGAGCGCGACGCTGACCCATGGGCCCCGGCGGCGCTGAGCCGACGGCTGCTGTCGCTTGCTACCGCTTCTTCCAGAACGCCATGAGGTCCGCCAACGCGCGGATGATCTCCGGGCGTTCCGCGGCCTCCGCGCGTCGCAGGCTGATGACGAGCGACAGCAGGATCATCACGACGAACAGCCCGATGACACAGAGCAGGATCTGTGGAGCGGCCATCGCCACTTGCTCCAACACGGCCCACATACCGCCTCCCGGCGACGGTTCAGCCGCTGCTTCCGAGAGGACTCCGCCGGGCGCGAAGATCCCAACGAAGGCAGGCGGACGCCTGTCATGTATGAGGCGGCGTGATGACTGTCTCAAACGTCAACTTGGCTCCGCCGTCCTAGACTTGCTGTGTGGCAGAGACGTCTAACTCCGTGGCCGGTGGGTCCGCTGAGAACGTGATCCAGGCGAGCCGAATCGGCAGCGTGCACGTGGTCGGGGTCGAACAGGGCGTCCCTCATGGGGTGTGGGGGCTGCGGCAGCGCGCCTATGCAGAGTTCTCTGACGCGTGCCTTTCGTTGATCGAGGAAAGTAGGGACGCGGTCCATGGCAGGTGCGAGGACCCGAAGGGTGTCACGCGCCTTAGGGATGGAATGTGGCGTCTGCGCGGAATCCGTGATCGTTCCGCCTACTTTGATCACCCTATAGACGTGTTGGATCAAGTTTGTCTGGTGGCTCGTAGGCTCGTCGGTTCGGCCCGCTGGCTTCATATCCGATGGGTGGAGGATTCCATGCATGCTCCAGTGACGGTGAATCCTGCGGACTTCAGGAGTGATCTAACACAGTTCGTCGGTGACTTCTTTGACTTGCAAGAGGTTGTCGACCTGTTTCACGCCTGGTCATCGGCGAGGCTGAGTACTACTTGACGCTTGTTATCCACAGGCACACCCGTTCCCCCGCCTTCCGCCGTACCGTGGTGCTCCGTCGGCCACGGAGGAGCGCCCATGCACGCCGACGACCCGCTTGTCGATCTTGACCCTTGACGAGGCTCACGACCTCCTGGACGTCCTCGCCCACTTCGCATCTGGCGACGACGAGGAGGCAGAGGAAGCGGGCCGGCTCGCGTGTGACCTTGCGGCACGGGTGCCGTCGCGCGAGTAAGCCCCGTTCGTTAGCGCGGGGCACCCGGGGACAGGGCAAGGGCGTGGGGCTTGCCTGGCAGGGGGCACTTCCGAACGGCAGCTATGAGTCAGCCTATGGCCGAAACAGTCGTCTTGAGAGTGGCTCGTAGTCGCCTAGTTCTGCGGCGCTAAATGGACTCATGACCAAAGAACTCAACCCACGATGCGACCCGCCGCAGTTCGAACTTCGCTGTGGCGGGCTGCACTTGATCATTCAGCGCGTGCCCGTGTGGTTCGTCTCGTTGATCACCACAGCGGGCGGAGCCGGTGTCGCATGGTTGGCGCATCAGTGAGCGGGGCGGGCGGAGTCGAGTGGGTGCTGCCGCCCGAATCTGCTACGGGCGAGGCTCTCCTTGCCTGTAGTCGACCCACGTCTGAGCGGTCGCCTCCATGGCGCCAAGCCACGTCTGATCCGGGAATCGCTTGGCCCTCTTGCGGTACATCCGCAGGTTGGCAGTGGCGAAGGCATCGATCGCCGCAGGATCGGACTTCGACCACGCAGCGCATTGTGACGCCCACGACTCCGCACCCTCCGGGCTGTGGCCTGCCGCGATGAGCTGCAGGACGAGTAGCGCGGGGTCGATCAACGCGCTTCCTCTCGTGGGCCATGCCCAGTCGACGACCCATGAGCCAGCGTCTCCGACGAGAAGGTTGCTCGGGTTGATGTCTCCGTGGATGAGGCTGTCACCCTTGAACAGTGTGGCGTCATCTTGGTCCGACGCGAAGCGGTCCCATCGGGTCTCTGGCCAGTCTTCGGCCACGGCAGGCACGGAGATTTCCCCGATCCTGTTCACGAGCTGAGCGACGGCAGGAAGATCGGCGGAGCCTGGCGCGAAGCCGCTCGGACGACCGTCAATCAACTCGAAGCCGAGTGCGATCCACTGATCGTTCTCCGCGTGCCACAGAAGGCGGGGGGAGAGTGGTTGCACGGCTTCGTTGATCAGCCGCTCTCTGACGATGGAGTCCCGTCGCCCCCGGCCCGGTTCTCGATTCCCTTGACGAAGAAGCGTCCTAGGCCGCCATCGATCAACGTGAGGACGTCAGAGCTGAATCCTCGCGCCGTGGGCTGCGCGTCGGAGACGTCTCCCGTGTAGGGATGGATGAGATCCAAGAACTCGGCACTGGGGAGGCGACGGCTCATTCCGGCTTCCTTCTAGTTCCGGGGAGTGCACTCACTTCCCGGAAACCCGGGCGAGCACTCATCGTCGTTGTCGTCATCGTCATCCCCGCCGTTGCCACCTATGCGGATGACGGACGAGCTGATGAGGACTCCCGCGGCGGCCATGTCGTCGCCATTGAGGATGCCTTCCAACGAGCCGTTGAGGACGTTGCCGACACTCAACGACGTCGAGAAGACGCACGGTGACACCTTGCCGTCAGGGCCGACCGACGCGCGGCCGTCACCGCACCGATCGCACAGCCCGGACGTACTCGGCTCCTGCCCGCACGCTGCACGCCCGAAGGGACGAACTGCGTCCGTCTTGATCCTCTCCACTCCGATAGCGGTCAGTTCGCGACGCGCTTCTTCGACGCGCTGACCTCCGCCACAGTCGATGATCCCGACACGGATCGGGATGCCGAGGGTGATGGCCTGGCTGATGTTGGCCCGTGTCCGGGCGTGGCTCTGGCGGCCCGTGATCGTGTTGTGCTCCTCGGGGTTGTCCGAGTAGTACGACGTGGCGAGAGAGGCGCCCTCGCGCTGGAGGATGTCCCACCAGGTATCCGGGACGTGAACGAGGTTGCTGTACACCTCAACCGCGAGTCCGCAGCTCATGGCGTGGTCTGCGAGTTCGAGTGAGTCGGGGTGGAGAAGCGGCTCGCCACCGAACAGTTGCACCGCCCGAACACCACTCGCGGCGCCCTCGTCGATGACCCTGAGCCAGTCCTCGCGGGCCATCTCCCCGTGGTGACCGTCGGGCCCTGACCCATTGAGGCAGTGAAGGCACTCAAGCTGGCACTTCCGGGTCAAGTCCAACCACAGGAATCCCGCTCCTTTCCGCTGCGCGGGTAAGGACGACTTCTCAACTACTGATGCTGTCACGACTCCTCCTTGATGTGGAGCCTCTCCCCGACCGCCGACAGCCGGGGGAGACAGTTCCCTTGCCCGGACTCGAACCGGGGTCTCTGGGCGTAGTGGAACAAGGTGCAAAAACACCACGCAGGATTCAGCGCACTTCCTGACTGAGCTACAAGGGGACGTTCCAAGGGGCCCGCTCCGGCCGTTTTCCCCGCGTCACTGAAGGGCGACCGAAGCGGGTCATCATCCGCCCCTACTGGGTCTCACCGCGGGCAGAGGGGGCGGAGCTTCCTCGTCGGCCAGCTCCACGCCGCGGGGTCTGGGCGACGTGGAGGGCGGACGGCTTGGCGGTCCACTCGATGCCTCCGCCTTCAGGGCGTACGAAGGCAAGACGAGTGGGGACGCGACGGGGGTCGTCGTACGAGAGCTTGGGGTCGAGGAAGTCCTCTATCGACTGAAGGGAGCCCCTGCGCCCCGATGAGTCCTGGACCGTCTTCCCAACGTGCTTGGCGGTGATCACGTCAACCGCCTCTCGCTCCTGGCGTTGGCAGCGGACACCCGTGCGCTTAGCAACCGCTGTGGGTCTAGGTATCGGATGTCCTTGGGCCTTCACATCCCACTCGCGGCCGCCCTGCGGGGGACGTAGCTGATAGAGCCCGCCTTCGTTGCCCATCACGACGCCCACGCGGTCCATGTGGGCGTCTAAGACGGTTTCTTCAACCCTGGGCGTGTATGGCTCATCGCTGTTTGCGTCTGCTTGTCTTCGCCCTGCCGTCACCATACGGACGACGCTATTCGGAGCCGTCGGACGGCCCCAGACATGGAGCGTTATAGTTCTTTGACAGAGAGCGAGGAACTACTACGCAGGATGGCACTTAGCCCGTCACGCCCAGGTGGGCGGCCATGCGACGCATGTCCTGAGTCAGTGTCCGCTTGCGGTGGGCGAGGATGTCCAACATGACGTAGCGAGCCATTGACTGGTGCTTCAGCCACTCAGGGGAAGTGCGGAGGATGGTGTTCAGCTCCTCCATTGAGTCCTGATGTGATCCGAGTCGTGCGTGAGCGTAGGCGACGTCCAGACGGTGCCTATCCCAGTTGTTCGCGCTTGGCCGGCCGAACCTCTTGACTGCCTTCCGTCCAACAGGCCCTTCGTCAGCCCTGCGTAGCACGCCGCGCGCATCACCGATGAGGGCGAGATCCTCAATTGCCTTCGCCTCAGCCGTCACTGGCCCGAAGGTGGTCCAGTGCTCGCGGAAGTTGACGTGCTCCTCGTTCAACGCACTTGCGGCTGTGGCGGTCATTCGACGAGCTTCTCCGGCGACATCCGGGCGGTTGTTCCGCATCGCGGCAGAGGCGACGCGCTGGAGGAGTTCTCCCCATACCGCCAATTCCCCGGGGGAGGCGCTGGAGATCCGCGGTTCGACCTCAGCGGCTGTGACGGTGGCCAAGCGCTCAGCCTCGTCGAAGCGATCCTGCCGCAGAAGCAGCCAGCCCATTCCTACAACGCCAGTTGCGGCAATTTGGACCTGACACGTCTCGCGGGCGTCCCGAATTCCCTGAGAGAGTGCGTGATAAGCCATGTCATAGCGCCGGACCTGAGTCAGGTACTTCCCAGCGAGGAGGAAGGCACTGGCCCGAGTAATGATGGCTCGCTGGTGCGCTTCGCCTTCCTCGCTGAGGATGACGGCAGCCTCAGCGGCACGCAGGATGCCGGGCAGTTTCTTGGCCACCGAGTCGTAACGGTCGGCGTGGTACAGGCTGTGAGAATCGTCGATGTCGCGCTGAATCGACGGAAGGCTAGCCGCCTGTTCTGGCTCGGCAAGCACCTCAGCCAGCCCGATAGGCGGCATAAGCGCCCGCCTGAGTTCCGTCAGCTTCGGTCCGTCCCCTGCGCTGGCGTGCACGGGGTCGGGGGATTCCGTCGCGAAGAGGCTGGAGGTAGTCGTACCGAGCGCCCGCGCGATCATGTGGAGGGTCTCGACCCTGGCGTCCCCGCCTTGCTCGATCTTGCGGATCGTACCCACGGAGAGGTTCGCCTCGTTGGCTAGCTCCTCTTGGCTCCAACCCGCGCGGCGGCGAAGATCCCGGACGTTCTCACGCAGCGACGACATCGAATCACCTCCCGCCCAGCGTACGCCTGTTGGCCAAGCTGAACGGTCTCCCCCGGGGAGGGATAGATCGTCAACGGCCAGGGGTTCTCATCGCCCTTGCAGGTGCCTGCCTACTCCGTCAGCGAGGGCCCCTTTTGCCTCCACCTCTCACCGGAGTTGATGAGGCCCTCGTCGACGAGGAGAGACCGGAGTCAGGCGCGGCCGTACTGATCCGGTGTCTGTACCGTGCCGCCGAGTTCCCGGGCCGCGCGCCGTGCCCAGTACGGGTCGCGGAGGAGTTCGCGGCCCAGGAGGACCGCGTCCGCCTCGCCGTTCGCGAGGATCTTCGCGGCCTGTTCCGGTTCCGTGATCAGGCCGACGGCGGCGACCGGCAGGTCGGTCTCGGCCTTGACGCGGGCGGCGAAGGGGACCTGGTAGCCGGGGCCTATCGGGATGCGGACGCCTGTCGCGTTGCCGCCGGTGGAGACGTCCAGGAGGTCTACGCCGTGGTCCTTGAGGAGCCGGGCGAAGCGGACGGTGTCGTCCGGGGTCCAGCCGTTCTGCTCCAGCCAGTCGGTGGCCGAGATGCGGAAGAAGAGGGGCTTGTCCTCGGGCCACACCTTGCGTACGGCGTCGACGACTTCGAGGGCGAACCGGGTGCGGCCCTCGAAGGAGCCGCCGTACTCGTCGGTGCGCTCGTTGCTGTGCGGGGAGAGGAACTCGCCGATCAAGTAGCCGTGCGCGCCGTGCACTTCGACGACGTCGAAGCCCGCATCCAGGGCGCGCTGGGCGGCCGCCGCGAACTGCTCCACCACTTCCTGGATCTGATCGGTGGTCAGCTCCGTCGGTACCGTGTGGCGCTCGTCGAACGGCAGCGGACTCGGGGCGAGCGGCTGCCAGCCTTCCTCCGCGTCCGGAGCGATCGGCGCGCCGCCCTTCCAGGGGCGGTCGGTGCTTGCCTTGCGACCCGCGTGGGCGATCTGGATGCCGACACGGCTGCCCTGACCCTTCACGAAGTCCGTGATCCGGCGCAGCGCGGTGACCTGTGTGTCGTTCCAGATGCCGAGGTCGGCGGGGGAGATGCGGCCCTCGGGGGAGACCGCGGACGCCTCCAGGATGACGAGGCCGGTGCCGCCCGTGGCGCGCGCCGCGTAGTGGGCGAAGTGCCAGTCGTTCGCGACGCCGGCGTTCGGTCCGAACACCTCTGCCGAGTACTGGCACATCGGCGCCATCCACACGCGGTTGGGAATGGTCAGCGATCGCAGGGTGTAGGGCTCGAACAGTGTGCTCACGGCGGACTCCATATCGTGGGCGGTCTCGGATGCCGCTAGTACGATAAACCTCGTAGTACGGTGGATGTCAAACTACGAAGATCCTCGTACAATGGAGCCCGTCGATGATGTTGTCGATGAGCGTGGCGATGACGACGA
This sequence comes from Streptomyces sp. NPDC059037, assembly GCF_042740015.1. NCBI lineage: Bacteria > Bacillati > Actinomycetota > Actinomycetes > Kitasatosporales > Streptomycetaceae > Streptomyces > Streptomyces sp. NPDC059037. The sequence goes on along the minus strand of NZ_JBHYIG010000015.1, from coordinate 47,247 downwards.
AGGACGCCTGGACGAAGTGGAGCCGCCATGACTGCCGACGCAGCGAGCAGCCGACCGCTCGCTCACCCCGAGCGGGCGGAGATCCGGCTCGAAGGCGTGCTGCACGCGCTGTCGGACCCCATCCGCCTGCTGATCGTCCGGCAGCTGGCCGGCGACGGTGCGGGCGCGGGCCCCGGGCTCTCCTGTTCGCAGATCGAGCTGCCCGTCACGAAGTCCACGAGCACGCATCACTACAGGGTGCTCCGCGAGAGCGGCGTGATCCAGCAGATCTACCGCGGCACGGCCAAGCTGAACGAGCTGCGCCGCGACGACCTGGACGCCCTCTTCCCGGGGCTGCTCGGCAGCATCCTCGGCGCGGCCGCCGCCCAGGCCGAGCGGCCCACCGTGCTGCGCTGACTTCCGGGCGGCACCGCAGGTCAGGCGGCACCGCAGGTCAGGCCGCGCCGCGCGACGCGGCCGTCCAGAGTCCCGGCCAGTCCGGGATCTTCACCGGGCCGCGGCCGAGCGACGTGCCCAGTTCCGCCTCGGCCCGCTCGATCGCCTGCCAGCCCGACCACTCGACGGGCCGGAACCCCGCGTCACGGAGCGCGGTCAGCGGGTCGTCCGGCACGTCCTTGCGTACGAGGTCGGGGGCGTCGTCGAGCAGGGAGAGCACCGTCTCCTTGGCGCAGGGGCGGTTGGTCCCGATGACGCCGGTCGGGCCGCGCTTGATCCAGCCCGCCACGTACTCACCCGGTGACGCCGCGCCCGCGCGCAGCACCCGCCCCGCCGTGTGCGGCACCGTGCCCCGCTCCGGGTCGAACGGAAGCCCGTCGATGGGCACCCCGCGATAGCCGACCGAGCGCAGCACCAGCTGCCCCGCGATGTCCTCGTACCGCCCCGAACCCGTCACCCCGCCCCGCCCGTCCGGCAGCGTCCGCTCGAAGCGCACCCCGCCGACGCGCCCCGCCGCCTCCGTCACGGCCACGGGGCGCAGGAAGAAGCGGAGCCGGATGCGCCGGGGCAGGCCGAGGAGCGGACGCTCCGCCCAGCCGTGCATCACCTCGATGTTGCGGCGGACCGCCGCGGGCAGCCCCGCCGTGTCGGCGTACGCCGGATCGAGCGCCAACTCCGTCGGATCCACGACGACTTCGGTGTCCGGCAGCGAGCCGAGCTCACGCAGCTCCTTGGTGGTGAAGCGGGCCTGCGAAGGGCCGCGCCGCCCCACCATGTGCACCTCGCGGACCTGGCTCTCGGCCAGCGCGCCGAGCGCCGCCTGCGGCATGTCGGTGGGCCGCAGCTCGTCCACGCCGCGCGCCAGCATCCGGGCGACGTCCACCGCCACGTTCCCGACGCCGATGACGACCGCCGACTCCACGCCCCGTACGAAACCGTCGGCCTGCGCGTCCGGATGGGCGCTGTACCAGGACACGAACTCGGTCGCCGAGTAACTCCCGGGCAGATCCTCGCCCGGCACTCCGAGGTGGCGGTCGGCCGCCGCGCCCACGCAGTACACGACCGCGTGGTAGAGGTCGAGCAGCCGGGCGGGAGGCAGGCCGCCGGGGCCGATCTCGATGCCGCCGAGGAAGCGGACATGGTCGTGCTCAAGGACCGTACGCAGGTTGTTCTGAAGGGACTTGATCTTCTCGTGGTCGGGAGCCACGCCGTAGCGGACGAGGCCGTACGGGCAGGGCAGCCGGTCGAGGACGTCCACGTGCACCCCGGGCAGCCGGTCCTGCTGGACGAGGGTCTGCGCGGTGTAGACCCCGCTCGGGCCCGATCCGACGACGGCGACACGCAGCACGGCGGTGCTCCTTCCGCGAGGCGGCCTCGGGGGATGACTTCAGCATCGCACTCCGTAGCGGGAAGGGGGAGGGGCGGTGCGCGTGCGGCAGTCCTGGAGGCGGGTGGGTTTGGGCCGCGAGCCGCACCGCGAGCCGCACCGCGAGCTGTACCGCGAGCGTGCCGTTCGTGACCTAATGAGATCGCACGGCTACCTTACGTATGTGTCGGAGAGTTCCTTTGTTGACGTATCTGATCACTGTCGACTGAACGAGGCGGGCGGGGCCGATGACGGCCCGCTGCCCCTCCCTCCCTGGTTCCATGTGCGGCTGACCTTCGCGGACGGCGCCGTCGTGGACGCGCGGGCCGTGGTGTCGGAGGGGCGGATCACCCTTGGCGACCTGAGCGCCGGGCCACCGGCCCCGGCGGAGGGCCGCGCCGGTCCCGCCGTGACCGGCCACTGGAGTGAAACCGGCCACTGGAGTGACAACGCCCCGTCCGCCGACCCCGCCGCCTGCGCGGGCGCGCCCGCCCGGCATCGCGCCCGCCCCTCGTGGCCGCGCGGACGCGAAGGGCGCAGGCTGGTGGCCGAGGCCTATCGGGCGGCGCAGGGCGAGGGGCGGGATCCGGTGCTCGCCGTGATGAGCGAGACCGGGCGCAGCCGCCGCAGATCGCTCAAGCTCGTCGCGGCCGCTCGCGACGCGGGCTTCCTGCCGCCACGCCACAACCGCCCCTAGGGACTTCCGCAACGAACAAGGAACGCCCCGGACACGCGCGGCGGCCGGACGTGGCGCTGCCGCCTCGACCGCCGCGCGAAGGCACCGCTCAGCCGCGCACGAAGTGGAAGATGCCCCACGTCAGGTGCCCCTGTCGGCCCCCGTCGATCCAGTGGCCGAGGCCCTTCTTCATCTGGGCCAGATAGTCGTGGCTGATCTGCCGGGCCAGACCGTCCGCCTCCTGCCGCGCCGTCTCCTCAAGTACGCGTGCGTAGTGCGTGGTGAGCTGTTCGGCGTGCTCCTCGAAGCCTCCGTCCGTGCCGTCGGCCGGGGTGAAGCCGAGCCTGGACAGTTCGCGCCGGTAGAAGCCGGGGGAGCCCATGTCGTCCAGGTGGATACGGTCGAGGATCGGCTGGAGCACACCCGCCGGGCAGTCGTCCGCGGCCATCGGGTCGGTGAAGATCAGGTGGCCGCCGGGCCGGAGCACCCGGGCGATCTCCTCCAGGACCCTGACGCGGTTTCCGCTGTGCAGGAAGGCGTCCTGGGACCAGACGACATCGACCTGCCCGTCGCCGTACGGGATGTCCTCGAAGGAGCCGTCCACGACGTCGATGCGGTCGGTCAGGCCGCGGCCCGCGTTCAGCTCCTTGTGGCGCTGGTTCTCGACCTCGCTCAGGTTCAGCGCGATCACCCGGCAGCCGTGCCCCCCGGCCAGCTGACGGGCCGAGCCGCCGAAGCCCGAGCCGAGGTCGAGGACCACCGACTCCCCGGTCAGAGGCAGTTTGCCCGCCATCCGCCGGACCGTGCGACGGCTGGCGTCCGCGATCGGTTCGCCCGGATTTTCGTAGAGGCCGATGTGGATGTCCTCGCCGCCCCACACCTTGGCGTAGAAGGTGTCCGCGTCGTGTGAGTTGTAGTAGCTGCGGGCGGTGCCGACCGCACCGGTGTAGCGGCTGTTCTGCTCGCTCTCCGTCCGGTATTCCTTCTCCGCCACATGCACGAAGAAGTCCGGCTGCTCGCCGCGGTACGTGTGCTGGAAGTCTCCGTACGTCTCCACCCGCTGGAAGCCCACGTCCGTCATGAGCTTCCTGGTGTACTCCTTGCGCAGCGGGAACATGTTGAGGTGGTACACGGAGTCGTCCGGGAACCGGTACCGCATGCGGCACAGCCCCTCGTCGACGTATTCCGGCTCCACCGCGACGTCTTCGCCGCAGTAGTAGTACCTGTGCTTGCTGGTGTAGCCGTCGTCCAGGATCGCGTCGTAGTTGCGCTGGTCGAGGACCAGGATGCCGTCGTGCTTGAGCATCGCGTAGAACTCGGCGAGCGCCTTGCGGCGGTCGCGCTCCGAGAACAGATGCGTGAAGGAGTTGCCGAGGCAGACGATGGCGTCGTATTCGCCGTGCACATCGCGGTTGAGCCAGCGCCAGTCGGCCTGGACGACCCGCATGATGTGGCCGCCCTTCTGCATGCCGTTCGCGAAGGCCATGGACAGCATCTCGGCGCTTCCGTCGGCGCTGACGGTCTCGAATCCGGTGGCGAGCAGGCGCACCGAGTGGAATCCGGTGCCTGTGGCGACGTCGAGGACGCTTCGCACGCCCCGCTTGCGCAGCAGGTCGATGAAGAACGTCCCCTCGCTCTCCGCCCGCTTCTCCCAATCTATGAGTGAGTCCCACTTCTCGACGAAGCTGGGTACGTATTCCTCCGTGTAGTGCCCGGTTTCTCGTACTTCGACAGGGTTGTCGCCGAACTCTTGGGCCGGTTGCACGATGATGGAGAACCCTTCAATTGTGGGGATTCCGCTCTTATGCGCCTCGTGTTCGGGCAGTGACCGGCCAGCCCGGGTGTGTCCGGGGTGACTCAGGTCGAGGTGTTGAGAGCATCGCTATCCACCATCGAAGGCTTCATTCCTCCAACTGCCGTATACATGGCGCACGTTGCGGAGTCCTCACATCTCCCGCATCCGCCCGATCTCCGCCGTCTGCTGCGCGATCACATCGTTCGCCATCTCCTCGACCAGGATGTTGTTGCCGTCGGACAGCACATCCGTCGCCATGGTGACCGCACCGCTGTGGTGAGTGATCATCAGCTTCAGGAAGAGTTCGTCGAACGCCTTGCCCTTCGCGGCGCGCAACTGCTTCAGCTGCGCCTCCGTCGCCATCCCCGGCATCGTTCCGTGGTCGCCGTGCCCGTGCTGCTCCTGCTTCTTCTTCGCGCCGCCGTGGTTCTTCAGCCAGCCCTTCATCGCGCCGATCTCCGGGCGCTGCGCGGCCGTGATGCGGTCCGCGAGACGCTTCACCTTCGCGGACTTGGCCCGGTCCGGGGCGAGTTCGGTCATCTCGAGGGCCTGCGCGTGGTGCGTGATCATCATCTGGGTGTAGCTGAAATCCGCCGAGTTGGGCGTGTCGTCGTCGGATCTCTGCTTGGCGGCGTCCTCGGCGGACATGGTCGCGGCCTTCTCACCCGGTTTGCCCGGAGCGATCACCGAAGGGCCTGGAGCCGCCTTCTTGCCGGAAGCTGACCCGTCGGCGGAGTCGGAGTCGGACGTGCAGGCGCCGAGTGCGAGGGCGGCTGCCGTGACGGCGGCCGTGAGGAACATGGCTGTGGCGGGCGTACGACGGTTGAGCACGGCTGCCTCCTGTGGCGCGCGGGGGAGTTGGGGACCGTCCTAGCACGCTTACGCGCGTGAGTGATCAAAAACTTTCATTACAGGTACGTTGCCATCTGTTGATCTGTGCATGATGAGCACGATACTGCGTGGTGTCCGTGAACCGTTCAACTGTGAACGGCGACTAGGGAGGACGCAGTGACCCTGTTGAACAACCCCCGAACACGGCGCAGACGCTTCGGCGTTGGCGCGGCCGCGGTAGGCCTGCTGGCCACGCTGTTCACAGCGGCGCCGGCCGGCGCGACCCCCGATCCGGGAGACTCGCCCGCCGCCCCCAAGAGCGTGTCGAAGAGCGATCGCGCCGAAGCGAAGGAAGCGATCAAGAGCGGCGAGATACCGGCGCCCGACGAGATCGTGCACTCCGACAACATCAAACATCTGGCCAACATCCCCAAGGACGTGCTGCCGGGCACCAACTCGGACCTCGCCTTCCAGGGGAAGTACGCCTTCGCCGGCAACTACGACGGCTTCCGCATCTTCGACATCAGCAACCCGAAGAAGCCGCGGACCGTGTCCCAGGTCCTGTGCCCGGGATCGCAGAACGACGTCTCGGTCTCCGGCAACCTGCTCTTCCTCTCCACCGACTCCTCGCGCAGCGACAACTCCTGCAACAGCACCACGCAGCCCGCGACCGAGAAGTCCTCGTGGGAGGGCATGAAGGTTTTCGACATCAGCGACAAGGCGAACCCGAAGTACGTCTCGGCCGTCGAGACCGCCTGCGGCTCGCACACGCACACCCTGGTGCCGGAGAAGAAGAACGTCTACGTGTACGTCTCCTCGTACTCCCCGAGCGCGACGTTCCCCGACTGCCAGCCGCCGCACGACGGCATCTCCGTCATCAAGGTGCCGCGCGCCGCACCGCAGAAGGCGGCGGTCGTCGACTTCCCGGTGCTCTTCCCTGGTGAAGGCCCCGACGGCGGCGGCAACCCCGGCGGACCCACCAACCCCGGTGTCTCCAAGACCACCGGCTGCCACGACATCACCGTGCTGCCCTCCGAGGACCTCGCGGCAGGCGCCTGCATGGGCGACGGGATCCTGTTCTCCATCAAGGACCCGGAGCACCCGAAGGTCATCGACCAGGTGCAGGACAACGTGAACTTCGCGTTCTGGCACTCGGCGACCTTCAACCAGAAGGCGAACAAGGTCGTCTTCACCGATGAGTTGGGCGGCGGCGGTGCCGCCACCTGCGACGAGGCCACCGGTCCGAACCGCGGCGCCGACGGCATCTACGACATCACCGGCAAGGGCGACAAGCGCAAGCTGGTCTTCAAGAGCTACTTCAAGATCCCGCGCCACCAGGCCGCCACGGAGAACTGCGTGGCGCACAACGGCTCGGTGATCCCGGTCAAGGGCAAGGACCTGATGGTCCAGGCCTGGTACCAGGGCGGCGTCTCCGTCTGGGACTTCACCGACTCCTCGAAGCCGAAGGAGATCGGCTACTTCGAGCGCGGTCCGCTCAGCGCCGACACGCTCGTCACCGGCGGCTCCTGGTCGGCGTACTACTACAACGGCTATGTCTACTCCAACGACATGGCCAAGGGCTTCGACGTCCTGAAGATCGACGACAAGCGGACCGACCCGGCTGAGCGGGTCCGGCTCCGTGAGCTCAACGTCCAGACCCAGCCGGACTACTTCGACTGAGCGGACCGCGTCGCCTGCGCGGTCTGATCCTCGACCCGCGCATGTGTCCCCCCGGGCGGCTCATCGCCCGGCGGGACCCCCAGCTCCCAGGCAAGGCCGTACCGCTGGAACAGCTCGGCCCGCAGCGCGGACGCCGGCATCGGCGCCCCAGGCAGCAGCACCGCGAAGACCGCGCCCATCAGCAGCGCGCGCAGCAGCGGATAGTCGGTGTCCACGTCGGGCGAGCCATGCCGTACGACGGTGTCGCGGAGCAGCTCGGCGAGGCGCTGCTGCTCCGGGCAGCGCACGAAACCCTCCGCCTGCAGGATGCCCGCCATGTGCGTGCGCATCAGGACGGGCTGGTCCCGGGCCAGGCCCAGGATCGCGTCGATGGCGCGGGCGAGCAGCTCGTCCCCGTCCGTGGTGCGCGGCTCGCGTTCGAGCGCGGCCTCCAGGGTGCGGTGCATCAGGCGGTGCACCGCCGACTGCAGCAGCTGCCGCTTTCCGGGGAAGTAGTACGACACCAGTCCGCGCGCCGATCCGGCGCGGTCCGCGATGTCGGCGAGGGTCGTCGCCTCGTAGCCGCGCTCGCCCACCAGCTCGACCGTCGCCTGCAGGAGCCGCTCCCGAGAACGCCTTCGCAACTCTTCATTGACCGATGGGCTACGCGGGGACATCCTGTAACTCCTGCGTTGACTGGCTCCGAGCCAATATACTCAGTGCGTCCCGGGCCAAGACCCCCAGTGGGCCTGTCATGGTCCGGTGCGACCTGGGGCAGGCAACACCGCGGGGGAGTGTTGCCTGCTCACAGGTGCCGATCGGCCGAACCCTCCTTACAGTGGGCCGGGGGGCCGAGGAGGCGTACTGAGATGGATCAAGAGCAGATTCTGTCCCGGATCTCGTCGATGGTCGACGACGAGCGGACGCTGCGGGACTCCCTGGCGTCCGGAGCGATCGACGAGGCGACGGAACGCGCGCGGCTCGCGGTGCTCGAGCGCGAGCTCGACCAGTGCTGGGACCTGCTGCGGCAGCGGCGCGCGAAGGCCGAGTTCGGCGAGAACCCGAACGAGGCGCGGGTCCGGCCGACCGCCGAGGTCGAGGGCTATCAGTCCTAGCGGTCGTGTACGTGGTCATCCACGCGGCCATACAGACGGCCATCCACACGGTCATCCACCGGACGCACGCCGAGGAGCCGGCATGGGCGCCGAACGAGGAAAGCCGTACCGCGGCGATCTGATCACCGTCACCTTCGACGCGCGGCGGTGTCTGCACGCCGCGGAGTGCGTACGCGGGCTTCCGCAGGTCTTCGACACCGGGCGCCGCCCCTGGATCTCCCCCGACGCGGCCCCCGCGGACGAGGTCGCCGAGGTGGTGCGCCGCTGCCCCTCCGGGGCACTCCAGTATCGACTTGCCGACGGCACGACGGAGCGGCCGGACGTCCCCACGACCGTGCCCGAGACGCGCGTGATGCTGTGCGGCTGCGGAGCGAGCGGGAACCAGCCGTACTGTGACCTCTCCGGGTCCTGCAAGGCGTAGTGGGCGAGACGGCACCCCGGCTGCCTCAGGCCTGGTCGACGAGGTCGAGGACCGGGCGCAGTCCGTCCGGGCGCCGGTCCACCGGCAGATGGTCCACGAAGTGCACCGCGCAGCCGAGCGCCGCCGCGCCGCCGTCCGCGTGCCGGTCGTCGCCGACCATCAGGGCGTCCGACGGATCGACGCCGAGTGTCTCCAGGGCGTGGGCGAACAGGCGCGGGTCGGGCTTCTGGACGTCGTGTTCGTACGACAGGGCGTACGCGTCGACGTAGCGGCCGAGGCCGTGGGCGCGGACGACGGGCCGCAGATCCCAGCCGATGTTGCTGACCACGGCGACGCGGACGCCCCGCGAGCGCAGCCCGGCGAGCACCTCCACCGCGTCGGCGTAGGGGCGCCAGGCCTCCGGTGTCATGTGGCGGTCGTAGAGCGCGTCGTGCAGCCGCGGATCGGGGAGCGTGACCTCGCGGGACAGGCCCGTGTACGCGGCGCGGTGCCGGTCGGCGCTGCGGTCGCGCAAGGCCCACAGCTCGGTCAGGTGCGCGGGCACGGCGGCGGGACTCGCCCCGCCCGGCAGCGCTCCCGCTCGCTCCAGATCGGCCGCACAGCGCTCGACCTCGGCCTCGGGAAGGGCCATCCGGGCCTCCCGCAGCACAGCGCGCAGCCAGGCCCCGGTGGACTCGACGCGGAACAGCGTCCCCGAGAAGTCGAAGAGTGCGCCCTTGATCGTCATGGGAAGGATCCTCCGGGAACGGCCGACCGGTGGTCAAGTTCCGTTGTCCGGAGGGAAATTCGCCGGGACGCCGGGCTGCTGCTGGGCTGATTCGGTGGGGGAGCGGGCTGGGAGGTTGTGCAAGTGCCGTCGTCCGTGCGGGTGTTGCGTCTGCTTGTCGGCCCGTGTGCCCCTCCGGTGCGTGTGCGTGTGCGTGTGCGTGGGGGGGGCGGGGGTGTCGTGCTGCGGGTCGCTGGGGTGGGGGCCGGTCGGGCTCAAGTGGTGTTGCTTGTGCGGGTGTTGCGTCTGGTTATTGGTCCGTGTGGCCCTTCGGTGCGTGTGCGTGTGCGTGGAGGGGTCGGGGTGTCGCGTGGGTGTCGTGCTGCGGTTCGCGGGGGTGGGGGCCGCTGCGGCTCAAGTGGTGTCGTTTGTGCGGGTGTTGCGTCTGGTTGTCGGTCCGTGTGCCCTCCGGTGCGTGTGTGTGGAGGGGGGCCAGGGGTGTCGCGCGGGTGCCGCGTTGCGGGGTCGCAGGGGCGGGGGCCGGTGGGGCTCAAGTGGCGTCGCCCGTGAGGGTGTCACGTCTCGCCCTCGGCCCGTGAACCCTGCCAGTACGTGTACGTCGCCACCGCCACGGCCACCATCAGCGCGCCGAGCAGCCAGCCGCCGACGACGTCCGACGGCCAGTGCACGCCGTTCCAGATCCGCGTCAGGCCGACCCCGACGACGGAGACCACGGCCAGCGCAAGCCCCGTGCGCCAGGCGGCGGGGCCCACGCCGTACACGCGAAGGAGCCACAGGAGCAGTCCGCAGACCACCGTCGCCGTCATGGCGTGACCCGAGGGGAAGGCCGCGTACTGGGCGGAGTCCACCGGGTCCGGCCAGGACGGGCGCGGCCGGTCGACCGCCGCCTTCAGCCCCTGCTGCACCACCGTGCCCACCGCGCACGTGGCCGCGATCCACAGCGCGAGCCACCACGCGCTGCGGAACGCGAGCCACACCACCGTCACGGTGCACAGCGCGCGCATCGTCCACGGGTCCCACACCCAGTCGGTCAGGATGCGGCTGGCGTGCGTGAGGTCGTCGTGCGCGACGGCCCAGCGGTGCGTGGTGCGCGCGATGTCGCCGTCGAGGTCCATCAGCGGGCGCCACTCCAGCTCGACCAGGAGCAGCAGCAGGACCGAGGGGACGCACAGCAGCGCGGCCACGAGTGCGGCGCCGGCACCGGGGGGACGGGGCGGGCGGGGCGGCGGGGCGAGGGGTGCGGCGGGGTGCATGGGGTGATCCTCGCCGACCGGCGGCGCCCGCGGCCATCCCGAGGTGCGGCGCGCCACGCGAACCGGTCAGCCGCGCTCGGCCAGGCGCCGCGCGATCCGCTCAGCCCAGCGCGCGCAGCCCCGGCACGAACGTCACCAGGAGGGGAACCACCGGCACCAGCGCCGCCGCAGCCGTGAGGCGGAGCCTGCGGGCCGGGGTGAGGCGCGGGCGGGCGGAGAGCAGCCGGTGCACGCGCTGCGGCACATGCGCCTGCGGGGTCGGGCAGGGGCCGAACACGCCCCGGTCCTCGTTGAGTTCGACCAGGGCGAGGGCGATCGTCAGGCGGCCGAAGCGGCGTGATGCCACGTCGTCGGCGGCCAGTTCCACCAGGCGGTGCATCTCGTCCCGGAACGCGGCGAAGACCGGCACCTGCGGGAAGCCGACGGCCAGCGCGCCCGAGCAGTGCAGGAGCCAGTCGTGCCTGGCCTGCGCGTGGCCCTGCTCATGGGCGAGCACGGCATCGAGCTGACGCCCCTTCAGACGGCGCAACGCCGCGGTGGTGATGACCAGTTGGGGAGCGGTGTCCGGCAGCCACCAGGCGTCGGGGCGCTCGCCCTCCAGGACCACGAGACGGTCCGCGCCGGGCTCCTCGCCGGGCAGCAGCGGGGCGCGCAGCAGCAGTTCCGTACGCCGCTTGCGGCGCCGGGCGCGGGCCCGCGCGATCTCCCGGGTCAGCATCGCCGCGGTCCATACGCCGCCGAGGGCCAGCGTCACGGCCGTCGCCGGCGCCCAGGAACCGCCCGCCCCCAGCGCGTAGGCCTCCACCACGTCGTTCGGAGCGGGGGCGAAGACATGGCCCCGCACGGCCTGCCACGCGGCGGCGGCGCTCAGGACCATCGACAGGCCGCAGCAGAGCAGCACACCCGCAACGACGCACTGCCACGCCCACAGCGCGACGATCGGCTCGCGCTCCGGCCAGTCGGCCCGTGCGAGAAGGCGCGGGGCGATGACGGCGGTGAGGGCGCCCAGCAGCAACAGCGCAACGGGGAGCAACATGTGTCAACCCTATGAGGGCGGCGCTACCGGACGGTATGGCCGGCCGCCTCAAGTGACGCACGCCACGTCCCGCCGGGGATTGGCCGCAAGGGGATCGGCTACAGGGTGAGCAGCATCGCGAGCATGGCGATGCCCATGGACAGGCGGCACACCATCGCCAGCTCAGGGCGGTCGGCCCACCCGATGACGGTGCCGCCCCCCTCTGCCGCGAGCGTCCGCACGGGCAGCAGGCGCACCCCCGACCAGAGGACGTACCCCGCGAAGTAGAGCAGCAGCGTGCCGGTGAGGACGGGGGTGCCACCGCCGCCGTGGCCCGCGTGTGCCGCGGGCGTCGCGGTCATGGCCAGCGCCATGTAGACCATGGTGCCCGCGCCGACCAGGTGGTGCAGGTGATGCGGATCGCGCCGGGCCGCCCACAGCGCGCGCAGCGCGGCGGCGCCGAACACCGCCGCGTAGACCGGCCAGGTCCAGCGCGGCGGGGTCAGTACGGCGGCGGGCACGGCCATCGCCGCCATCCCGAAGCCCATGAGCGCCTCGCCGCCCGCGGTGCGGCGCTGTTCCTCGATCCTGCTGCGCAGGCGCAGCAGACAGTAGGACCCCGTCGCCGCGCACAGCGCGACGAGCAGCCAGCCGGCCTGCACCGGTCCGTGCACCGTGCACCTCCCCGATCGACCGATCGAAGCCGTCGTCGGGTCGATGCCCGGGCCGGGGGAGTCGTATGCGAGCGCACGGGGGTACGCCGGGAGCGCGGCGGGGGCGGAGCGCGAGATGTTTTCCAGGTAAAACACTTGCTAATGTTCTCCGTATGAGCAGCACACCACCCCCCGAGGCCCGCCCTTCCCGACCCCCGCTCCTGTCCACCGCCCGCCGGCTCCCGCTGGCAGGTGTGCTGCGCCTGGCCAAGCCCTCCGACATCTGGTTCAAGCCCGCGTCGAGCGTGGTCGTCGCCACCGCGACACCGAATCTGACGCTCCTCGCGCTCGGCCGGCTCGACCTCGTGATGTACACGATGGCCGGATCGTTCTGCGCCCTCTACGCGCACAACCTCCCGTACGCCGCCCGCGCCCGAGCCCTCGCCGGGGTCGTCGCCGGCATGCTCGCGAGCGTCGGCATCGCCATGATCACCGCCTCGCTCACCTCGTCGGCGGCCGTCCTGGTGGCCGTGGGCGCGCTGCTCGCCGCCGCCCAGAAGACGCTCTGCGACGCGACCCGCATCGGCCCGCCAGGCCACCTCATCTTCACCTTCATCAGCTCGGCCACCCTCTTCGCGCCGCAGCACCTGGCGCAGGTCCCCGGCCACCTCGCGCTGACCCTCGCGGCGGGCGCCGTGGCCTGGCTGGTCGGCATGGCCCCCGCCCTGCTGCGCCCGCACGGCCCCGAACGGCGGGCCACCGCCCACGCCCTGCACGCCGCCGCCGCGTACGCCGAAGCCGCGGGCCCCGGCCGGGTGCGCGCCCGCGCGGGCGCGGCCGCCGCGATCCACGCCGCCTGGCAGTCGCTGCTCGCCACCGGCGCCCGCACGCGGCCGCGCCGCGCCCTCGAACTCCTGGTGATCCAGGCCGAGGAGGCCCTTGCGGCGCCCTCGGCTGCGGATCCCGCACGGCTGCGCTCCTGGGCGGCAGGACTGCGCGGCACCGGAGCCGTCCCGCTCCCCGATCACGTACGACCAGACGCCGACGCCGAACTGCAGGGCCTGGAGGCCGAGTTGGCGGCGGAGCCCGCGAAGAGCCCGCTGTGGCGCCGCCTCGCGCCCGGATCGCCGCTGCTGCCCATCGCGCTGCGCACCGCCGTCGGCTGCGCGCTCGCGGGGTACGCGTCCCTGGCCCTCGGCATCGGCCGCCCGTACTGGGCGCTGGTCACCGCCGCCTCGCTCTACCAGGCCAACGTCACGCTCACCTGGAGCAGGGGCGTGCAGCGGGTGGTCGGCAACCTCGTCGGCGTGCTCGCCTTCGCCGCGATCGTGCCGGTGGCCCACCTCGGGCACGCCGCGCTCATCGTCTGCTCTCTCGCGCTCGCCTTCGGCGCGGAGGCGCTGATCACCCGCAACTACTGGCTCGGCAGCGTGTGCGTGACGCCGATGGCGCTTCTGGTGACGGAGTTCGTACGCTTCCAGGAGCCCGGCGGTCTGATCCTCGACCGGATCGTCGACACGCTGGTCGGCGCCGTCCTCGGCATCGTCGCGGCGATCCTGGTCACCAACCGCCGCGCCGCCGACCACATCGAGCTGGCCATCGACGCCACGGACCGCGCCCGCGCCCACGCCGAGCGGACCCTCGCCGCCCCGTCGCCCACGCCCGGCGCCCTGCGGCAGGACCGCCGCCGCCTCACCGCGGCCCTGGTCGAGCTCCGCACGGCCGACGACGCGGCCGCGGGCGAATGGTGGCAGCGCGCCCTGCCGCGGCAGCGGGTGCTCGTCGCCGAGCAGGCCGGACACCGTACGCTCGCGGCAGCGTCGTCGGCCGTGCGCGGCACGGGAAGCGGCGCCGAGAGCGTAGGAGCGGGCCGGTCGTGACGGCCGGGGCGAGAAGGAACGGCGAGGGCACGGGAGCATGACGAACGGGAGCGGTCCTGGCGCGGCGGGCGACACCGTCGCCGCAGTGGTGCGCCAGTGGCAGGCGGTGCGGCCGGACATCGACACGGCACCGATGGAGGTCATCGGCCGCATCAACCGCTGCGCGGCCCTCCTCCAGCAGGCCGAGGACGCCCCGCTGCGCCGGGTGGGCCTGACCCGCCCCGAGTTCGACCTCCTGGGCGCCCTGCGCCGCACCGGCCACGAACTGACCCCCGGCGAACTCGCCCGCGAGACCTTCTCCTCGGGAGCCGCCGTCACCAAGCGCCTCAAGCAGCTCCAGGAGCGCGACCTGGTCGACCGGCGCGTCGACAGCCGGGACCGCAGGGTCTCCCACGTACGCCTGACCGATGAGGGAAGGGACCTGGTCGACGCGATCCTGCCCGATCAGCTCGCGTACGAGACGGTGGTCCTGGCCGGGCTCGACGCGGACGGGCAGGGGCAACTGAGCGGACTCCTGGGCGAGTTGCTCGCCCAGCTCGAAGGGCGTCTGGGCCTGTCGCGGGGGTGACGACGATCCGGCTAGGGCGCGTCCTCCACCGACGCCGCCAGCAACTCCCGTGTCTCCGGCTCCACATGCTCGGCGTAGTACTCGTGCAGCGCCGACCGGCCCAGGCGCGCGGCGAGGGGGCCGTCGCCCGCCGCGATGGCCGCGAGGACCTCGCGGTGATGGGCGATGGAGCGTTCCATCCAGGCCGCCGTGTCCGACACGCCCGCGATCTTCTTCTCGATGACCTCGACGACCGCCTCGTGCACGGCCCGCGCGCACAGGCCGAGCAGCGAGTTGCCGCTCGCCTCGGCGATCGCCCGGTGGAAGAGCGCGTCGGCCTCGCTGAACGCGTGCAGGGACGCCGGGCCGCCGCTGAGTGACTCCATACGGGCGATCTGCTCGCGCATCCGCTCCAGGTCCGCCTCGCCGTGCAGCCGCGCCGCGAGACGGTTGCTCTCGGCGTCGAGCACCATGCGGAACTGCACCAGCTCGCCGAGGGTCGACACGCTGGAACGGGTGAGCCGGCCGAGCGCCTGGCTGAGATTGTCGGGAGAGACGCCGAGGACCTCCGCGCCGAGCGGATCGCCGGGGCGCGAGCGGATCAGGCCCGCCGACTGCAGGACGCGCAGCGCCTCACGGACCGTGGAACGGCCGACACCGAACCGGTTGACCAGCTCGCGCTCGGCAGGAAGCCGGGAGCCGGGCGGCAGATCGCCGGCGAGAATCCGCTCCTCTATCTGCTCGGCCACCCGCTGGTAGGCGCGGACCGGTGTGACCGTCTTGAACAGGTCGGTGTCGTCGGCGGCCATCGGCCCGCCCCCTCCGCGGTACATAGCTGATAGGCGATGTCGGCGCGGTAAAACCAAGATCTGATGGTTGACCCGGCCCTGAACGTGGAGGCAGAGTACGGGAACTCAACTGGTCTGACCAGTCGACTGGCCTTGTGGTCGGCCGACTTGGAGGTTCCATGCATGCCAGCTCAAGCACGCCGCTCGCGACGCCCGCCGTCGATGCCGATGCCGCCGTCGCCTTCACCCAGGACCTGGTCCGGCTGCGCACCGTCAACGCGACCGGAGCCACCGAGGTCGAGCGGCCGGCCGCCGAACTCGTCGCCCGGCTCTTCGACACGTTCGGCTGGACGTACGACGTCGTGGAGATCGCGCCGGGGCGGCCCAACACCGTCGCCGTGATCGAGGGCGGGGGCGGCGCAGGACCGACCCTGATGTTCGAGGGGCACATCGACGTCGTCACGGAGGGGGATCCCGCGGACTGGAGCGTCGATCCCTACGGTGCGGAGATCCGCGACGGCAAGCTCTGGGGGCGCGGCTCGGCGGACATGAAGTCCGGTGTCGCCGCGATGATCTACGGCGTACGCGCCCTGCAGCTCGCCGGGCCCTTCCCCGGCCGGATCGTCATCGGCGTGCTGTGCGACGAGGAAGGCCTGATGCTCGGCGCGAAGGCGTTCGCCGGCACGCCCCTGGCGCGCGAGGTGGACGGTGTCATCGTCTGCGAGCCGGAGGGGTACGAGGTGTGCACGTCGGCCCGCGGCGGCATCCGGCTCCGCCTCGACCTGGACGGGGTGATGGCACACGGCTGCATGCCGCAGGAGGCGAAGAGCCCGATCGTCGCCGGGGCGCGGATCGTCGAGGCGCTCGCCCGCGTCCAGACCTGGGCCGAGGAGCGCTACGGAACCCACCCGCACGCGGGCAGCGTGACGGTCACGCCGACCGTCCTGCACGGCGGCGACCCCGACCAGCTCAACGTGATTCCCGCGCACGGCATCGTCGGCATCGACGTGCGCACCGTCCCCGGCACGGATCACGCCGAACTCATCGAGTGCGTAAGGGAGTTCGCAGCCGAGGCCGCTTCGACGGCCGGTGTGGATGTCACCCTCACCGTCGTCGACGACCGCCCCGCGATCGAGCTTCCCGATGACCACCCGGTGGTCACCGCCCTGGTCGAAGGGCACCGCCAAGTCCACGGCGCCGCGCCGCCCTTCGGGGCCGTGCCCGGCACCACGGACGGCACCATCCTCACCCGCGACGCGGGCCTGCCGACGGTCGTCTACGGACCGGGCGGCAAGTGGATCGCCCACCAGAAGGACGAGTTCGTGGAGGTGCGGGAGATCGCCGAGTACACCCGGGTGTACGCCACCGCGGCCCACGCCTTCCTCACCGGAGGCGCCCGATGACCCACCCCGGCTCGATGACCCACCCCGACGGACTGCCCGTCGGCGACGGCTCGGCGGCCGCGCCCGAACACCGGGCCGTGCGCTTCCCGTACGACGGCAGCGAGATCGGCACGGCTCCCGTCGGCGACGCGGAGCTCGCGGCGCGGGCGGTCGAGCACGCCGCCGCGATCCGCGGACAGGTCGGGAGGCTGACCGCGGGCGTGCGGCGGCAGGTGCTTGCCGGGGTCGCCGACGCACTGGCCGAAGCGGCCACGGAACTGGTCGGCCTGCTCGTCCTGGAGACCGGCAAACCGCTGGTCGACTGCCGGGTCGAGATGGCACGGACCGTGGCGACCTGGCAGTCCGCGGCGGACGAAGTGGCCCATCTGCACGGCGAGACCGTGCCGTTGGACCTCCAGGCGTCCGGGGAAGGCCTGTTCGGCTTCTGGACCCGGCGGCCCGTCGGCGTCGTCGTCGGCATCGCGGGCTTCAACTACCCGGTCCTGCTCGCCTCGCACAAGATCGCCCCGGCGCTCGCGGCGGGCTGCCCGGTGATCATCAAACCGGCGCCCGCGACACCGCTCGCCACCCTGCGGCTCGTCCATCTCGTACGTGAGCGGCTGATCGCGGCGGGTGCGCCCGCCGGGGCGGTACAACTCGTCACCGGGGACGTGGCGGTCGGCCGCGTGCTCACCACGCACCCGGAGGTCGCCGCGGTCTCCTTCACCGGGTCGGCGGCCGTCGGCCACCGCATCGCGCGGGACGCCGCGCCCCGCAAGACGGTCCTCGAACTCGGCTCCAACGCCGCGCTCGTCGTGGCCGCCGACGCCGATCTCGACGCCGCGGCCGACGCGGTGGTGCGGGGCGGCTTCTACGCATCAGGGCAGGCCTGCATCTCCGTACAGCGGGTGATCGTCGTCGACGCGGTCGCCGGGGAGTTCGAGAAGAAGCTGGCGCGGCGGCTCCCGGAGGTGACCGTCGGCGACCCGCGCGAACCGGGCACCCGCGTCTCCGCGCTCATCGACGGGGCGGCGACGGAGCGGGTGCTCGACTGGGTCGGGCGGGCGCGTGCGGCCGGAGCCCGGCTGCTGGCGGGCGGGGAGCGCACGCCGGACGGCCGGTGCGTCGCCCCGACCCTGCTCGCCGACGTCCCCGACGGCGAACCCGCCTGGGACGAGGAGATCTTCGGCCCCGTCGTCTGTCTGCGCACGGTGCCGGACCTGGACACCGCGTACGACGTGGTCAACGCGAGCCGCTACGGCCTGCACGCCGCCGTCTTCACCCGCGATCTGCGGGCCGCGCTGCGGACGGTGGAGTCGCTGGAGGTCGGCGGTGTCGTGGTGAACGAAGTACCCGGCTATCGCAGCGACATCGCCCCCTACGGCGGCGTCAAGGACTCGGGGACCGGCCGTGAGGGCCCGCGGTTCGCGATTGAGGAGTTGACGGTGACGCGGATGGCTGTCATCCGGGCCCCGTAAGGGGCGCGGGGAACTGCGCGACCAGCCACAGACGGCCCGCGGAATCTCAACGGTCCGCTTGTCCGCACACCAAGAGAGGCAGCACCCCATGGACTACGGCAACCTCTTCCGGCTCGACGCACACCGCATCGCGGTAGTCGGCGGCGCAAGCGGCATCGGCCGCGAGGCGGCGCGCGCACTGGTCGCCCAGGGCGCGCACGTCATCGTCGCCGACCGGGACGCGGAGGGCGCCGCGCGGACGGCGGCGCTGGCGGCGGACGGGGCGTCGGCAGGCGACCGTCCCGGCACCGCGGTCCCCTGCACCCTCGACGTGCTCGACCCGGACGGGGTCCGCGCCGCCGTCGCCGAGTGGGGGCCGCTCGACGGGCTCGTCGTCACCGTCGGGGCCAATGTCCGCAAGCGCATCGCCGATTACACCCTGGAGGAGTTCGACCGGGTCGTCGCGCTGAACCTGCGGTCCTACCTCACGCTCATCCAGGCCGTGGCTCCCGGCATGGCCGAGCGCGGGCGGGGGAGCGTCGTGGGGTTCGCCTCGATGCGGGCCTTCCAGGTGGAGCCGGGGCAGGGGGCGTACGCCGCGTCGAAGGCGGGGCTGATTCAGCTGCTGCGGACGGCCGCAGCAGAATGGGGGCCGCAGGGCGTGCGGTTCAACGCTGTCGCGCCCGGCGTGGTCCGTACCCCGCTCACCGATCAGATCGCCGCCGACCCCGCATGGTTCGATGCCTACACCCAGGCCTCCGCGCTCAAGCGCTGGGCCCGCGCCGACGAGCTCGCAGGCGCCGTCGCCTATCTGGTGTCGGACGCGGCCACGTTCGTCACCGGCAGTGTGCTGACCGTGGACGGTGGCTGGACGGCGGTCGACGGGCGTTACGACCCCTCGGTGTGACGTTCGCGCCGCGTGACCTCCCCCGCCGTACCTCCCGTAGGAGTTCCCTCATGCCCCCGACAGCCGAAGACAGCGGCGAGCAGGGGTCACCGGCCCCTGCGGCCTCGCCCCTCGACGGCCTTCCCAGCCTGCGTGGCGTCGCCCGTCCCTCCCTGTGGCTGCTGCTCGTCCCCGTCCTGCTGTACGGGTCCGCCCCGTTCGTCGCCAACCGCATCGAGCCCCGGATCCTCGGCGTCCCCTTTCTCCTCGCCTGGGTCATCGCCGCCACGGTGATCAGCCCGCTCGTCATCTGGCTCGCCGCCCGCCTCGACCCCGCCTACCGCTCGGGCGCCGTGGAACCCATCCCTGCCGACGATCCTGAAGGAGGCAGTCGATGAACGGGTCCGCAGCCATTGCGACGACCGTGTTCGGGATCGCCATGGCCGCCACCATCCTGATCGGGGTGTGGAGCGCCCGGGGCCGGTCCAAGGGGCTCGCCGAGTGGTCGGTCTCCAGCCGTGGCCTCGGGGTGCTCTTCATTTGGCTGCTGATGGCCGGCGAGACGTACACCAGTTTCTCGTTCCTGGGGACGGCCGGCTGGTCGTATTCGTTTGGCGCGCCGATCCTCTATCTCGTCGCGTATCTGACGGTGGGCTTCGCCGTCGCGTACGTCGTGGGGCCCGCGCTGTGGACGTACGCGAGCCGGCACGGGCTCATCTCGATCGCGGACATCGCCGAATTCCGGTTCCGCTCGCGGCCGGTGGGGATTCTCGTCGCTGTTGTCGCGACTGTCTTCATCGTCCCCTACATCCAGGTGCAGATTCAGGGCATGGGCGTCGTGGTGAACGCGATGACGTACGGCCATGTCGATCTGAAGGTCGCGGCCGTCATCTCTTTTGTGGTGGCCGAGGTCTTCATCCTTGTTTCTGGGCTGCGCGGGTCGGCGTGGGTGAGCGTGCTCAAGGACATGCTGGTGATCGTCGCTGTCGTGTTCCTCGCCGTGTACATCCCTATGCACTACCTGGGTGGCTTCGGCGACTTCATGCAGCGCATGGTGAGCGAGAAGCGTGAGTGGCTGACCTTTCCGGGGCATGAGTCCGGCGGGCGTGACGGTGTGTGGTTCCTGAGCACCGTGGTGCTCAACGCCGTGACGATCACCATCTTCCCGACCACGGTTGCCGGTTACCTCAGCGCGAAGAGTCCCAACGCGCTGCGGCGCAACGCGCTGCTGCTGCCTTGGTACCAACTGCTGTTGTTCGTGCCGATGGTGGTCGGTGCCACGGCGTTGTTCGTGATGCCGACCCTCGGCAATCCCGACTTGGCCCTCTTCAGCCTGGTGACTGACTCGCTGCCCTCGCCCGTCGTCGCGCTCATCGGTGTCGCGGGCGCGCTGTCGGCGATCGTGCCGATGAGTGTCTTCATGCTTTCGATCGGTACGTTGTGGGGCCGTACCGTTTTGGGCGGCGGTAACGGTGCTGATCCGCGGGCCCGGCGTCGTGTTCTCGGGAAGGCTGGAGATGCCAGTGATATACGGACCAAGCGGTTGTCCCAACTGGTCTGTGTCGTCGCCGGGTTGATCGCCCTTGCCGGCAGTCTGTTCTATCCGAACACGCTTGTTGAGTTGTCGGTGCTGTCGTACGAGGGGCTTGCGCAGCTCGTGCCCGTTGTGCTGCTTGCCTTGTACTGGCGGCGGTTGACTGCGCGGGCCGCTGTTGCGGGGATGGTGGCTGGGCTTGCGGTGATGACGGGGTTGTGGGCGACCGAGAATGACCCCTTCCTGGGGGTGAATGGCGGCATCATCGCGCTCGCGGTCAATTTGGTTGTGGTGGTTGTTGTCGTCAGGCTGGCGCAGCGCGCCGCAGGGCCGTGGCGCAGGGGAGTGAGTGGCGGATGACGGAGTATGAGGTCCCGGGGCTTGTCGAGCCCGTGGAGATTGTGATTGATCAGTGGGGCGTGCCTCATGTGTATGCCGCTTCGCAGGGCGACCTCTTCCTCGCCCAAGGATTCAACGCCGCGCGTGATCGGCTCTTCCAGCTCGATCTGTGGCGCCGTCGTGGACTCGGGCTGCTTGCCGAGGCGTTGGGGGAGCGGTACGTCGAACATGACCGTGCGGCACGGCTGTTCCTCTACCGGGGTGACATGGCTGAGGAGTGGCGTGCCTACGGTGATGACACAGAGCGGGTGACGGCGGCGTTCGTGCGCGGCATCAATGCCTATGTGGCGCTGTGTCGTGAGGATGATCGTCATCTTCCGCCGGAGTTCGCCGAGTTGGGGTACATCCCGGCCTACTGGGATCCGTCCGACGTGGCCCGCATCCGCAGCCACGGCCTCCAGTACAACCTGCGAGACGAGGTCGCCCGCGCTCTCACCCTGCGCGATCACGGGCCCGGTGCGGAGGAGCTGCGTCGCCGCCGTGAGCCCGCGCCGCACCAACTGCGCGTCCCCGAAGGGCTGGACCTGTCCGTCATCCCGGACGATGTCCTGCGCGTGTACGAGATGGCCACCACGCCCCCGTGGGCGGCGGACGCAGCTCCCCGCCAGGGCCTGGACGGGTCCAACAACTGGGTCATCGCCCCGTCCCGCACCGCCACCGGCCGCCCGCTGCTCGCCAACGACCCGCACCGCGCCGTCACCCTGCCCGCCCTGCGCTATCTGGCGCACCTCTCGGCGCCCGGCATCGACGTCATCGGTGCGGGCGAACCGGCCCTGCCCGGCATCTCCATCGGTCACAACGGTCAGATCGCGTTCGGCCTGACGATTTTCCCGATCGATCAGGAGGATCTGTACGTCTACCGCACGGATCCCGATGATCCGCACGCGTACTGGTACCAGGGGCAGTGGGAGGCGATGACCCGGGTTACGGAGGAGATCCCGGTGTGTGGTGGTGACCCGGTCACCACCGACTTGTGGTTCACCCGTCATGGGCCCGTCATTCGCGAACTCCCGGACAAGAACGCCGCGTTCGCGGTCCGTGCCGCCTGGCTCGGGCCGGGTATGGCCCCCTATCTGGGCAGCATGGACTACATGCGGGCGGAGAGCCCGGATGCGTTCGTTGCGGCCATGCGCCGTTGGGGTGCCCCCGGTGAGAATCAGGTCTACGCGGCCCCGGACGGGACCATCGGCTGGCGCCCCGCCGGTCGTGTCCCCGTCCGCCGGGGCTGGGACGGCACCCTGCCGGTCCCGGGCGACGGCCGTTACGAGTGGGACGGCTTCCTGGATGTCGAGGAGCTGCCGTCGGAGCGTGACCCGGAGCAGGGCTGGTTCGCCACCGCCAACCAGCTGAATCTGCCGCCCGATTACCCGAACGACGAGAAGACGGTGACGTACGACTGGTACGCCGCCACCCGCCACGACCGCATCAGTGAGGAGCTCGGCGCGCGCACCGGGTGGACCGTCGAAGAGTGTGTTCGGCTGCAGACCGACTATGTGAGTCTGCCCGCCCGGCGCGTTCAGCGGCTGCTCGGAGGATTGGAGAGCGGCGATCCCGTGGTGGCCGACGCCCTCGGACTGCTGCGTGACTGGGACGCGCGGCTCACCGCCGAGTCCCCGGCCGCCGCCCTCTTCGAGGTCTGGTACCGGCGTCATCTGCGGCCCGCCCTCCTGGAGCGGGCGCTCGACGGGATGGTGGGGGAGGGGCAGCGGCAGCGGGCCCTTGCCCGGGTGCTGCCCGTGGAGGATGCCGCAGCTGATCCCCGCGTCGATCTTGAACTGCTTGAGGGCGATCCGGATCCCGCGCTGTTGCTCCGCACGCTTGCCGACGCCGTCGGTGAGTTGGGGCGGCTGCTCGGGCCCGACCCCGGCGGATGGGCCTGGGGTGCGCTGCACCAGGCCCAGCTGCGGCATCCCATCGCCGGCCTGCTCGACGGGCCCGCCCCGGAGTGGGCCTCTCTGGGGCCCGTCCCGCGCGGCGGCAGTGGGGACACCGTGGGGGCCGCCGCCTATGGGCCCGGCTTTCGGCAGACCGCCGGGGCCACCTTCCGGATCGTTGTCGACGTCGGCTCCTGGGACGACTCCGTGGCCATGAACTCGCCGGGGCAGTCCGGTGTTCCGGGCAGTGAGCATTACGAGGATCTGTTCGGGGCCTGGGCCGCCGACGGTTCCTTTCCGCTGTTGTACTCCCGTGCCGCCGTGGAGAAAGGGGCGCGGCGGACGATCACCCTGCTGCCGTCCGCCGCGCACCTGGGCAGGCAGGAGACTCAGCCCGCCGAACCGAACGGCACATAGTCCACCTCGTACCCGAAATAACGCGGGCCGGTCAGTGCCAGGCCGTCCGGCGTGGTCCAGCGTGGGTCGCAGGGGGCGGCCACGATGCTGACGCGCAGGCCGTAGCGCAGGCCCTCCGTGGTGATCGGGTCGCCTGTTCCGCTGTCCAGGACGCAGATCAGGTCCGGCGTCGTCGTCACGGTCACGCCGTCCCTGACCGCCATCAAGTGCTCGTTCTGGAAGGCGAGTTCGAGCACCTTGTCGGTGTCGGGGCCGGTGCCCTCTATGCGGGCCCGGCCCCGCGCGAAGCCCCGTTCCGTGCGTCGGCCGACATCGACCACCTTGCCCGTCAGGAGCGCCCTGCCGCCGAGCACCCTCCGAGCCGCCGCCACCGGGCCGGTGTGCGCGGCCCGCGCCGTGCGTACCGCCGCACCCAGCCGCTCGGCGAGCGAGAGCGTCGCCGGGACCAGGCCGGCGGCGAGCTGGTCGCCGCGCAGCACGGTGTCCGCGCAGGCGATCTGGCAGCCGAGTTCCACGCACACCGCTCGCCCGATCCGCTCGGCCGTGTGGTTGTCGACCGCCTCGATGATGATGGTGTTGCCCTTGTCGTCGGCCAGCGCCATCGGGGAGTTGGTGACCCCGATCAGGCCCGGCAGCACCATCTGTGCCTCGGGGAACGCCCGCCCCATCGCGTCCCCGTCCACGATCGGCAGACCCGACCGCGCGGCGCAGGCGATCGGGAGCATCGAGTTGACCCCGCCGATCTCGATCGGCGCGATGTGCGTCGCCGGGCGGCCGATGTGTCTTTCCAGCGCGCGCAACGCGGCCAGTTCCTCCAGGCCGTTCGGTACGCGCTCTAGGAGGACCGTCGGGGCGCCCATCCCCGATATCGGGACGACGGTCGCGTCGGCCGGCACCTCGTCGATGGCGACGACCCGCACCGGGCCGTGCGCCCGGATCGCCTCGTGGGCCAGCAGCTTGCCGATGTACGGGTCGCCGCCCCCGCCCGTGCCGAGGATGCCCGCGCCGCGCGCGATGTCGTCGAGGTTGCCGAGGGTGATCTCACGCATGCGCGGTCGCCCGGTCGGAGCGACGGACCGACGCCCCGGTGATCCGCGCCGGATCGAGATCGCCGACCGCCTTGACCCGGATGCGTGTCGCGCCGCCGGGCAGATAGGCGAGCGGCACCTCCTCGATGTCGACGACGCGTACGCTGCCGGGGCGCGCCCCGGCGTCCCGCGCCCGCTCCACCGCCTCGTCGCGGGCCCCGGCGAGCACCGAATCCCGCCGCCCCTCCGGGACTTGGTAGACCCGGTCGACCTCCCCGCCGACCTGGGTGATCGCCGCACCGACCGCATTGGCCACGTCGAAGTGGCGTGGCCGGCGCACATCGGCGAAGCCGGGCAGCGCGTCGGGGACCAGGACGGAGCCGCCCCCGACCGCCACGACCGGCAGCGCGGCGGCCGAGGTGCGCATCCGGTCGACGCTCTCGGCGAGCCGCCCGGCGATCCTGTCGAGGGCGTACTTGGTGAATTCCTGTTGCAGATGGGCCACTTGGCTGCGGTCCCCGACCTCGGCCAGGCCCGCTGCGACCGCGAGATCCGTCGCCGTCAGTGTCGTACCGCCGAAGACCAGGGCCTCCTCGGTGAGCCGGTGGCCCACCGACCGCGGGCCGGTCTCCCCGTCCGGCGAGACGAGCGAGCCGCCGCCGATGCCCAGCGAAAGGACGTCGGGGGCGCGGAAGTTGGTGCGGATCCCCGCTGCCCTGCTCTCGCCCGCCGCCTCGCGCGGAAAGCCCCCGCTGAGGATGCCGACGTCGGCCGTGGTGCCGCCCACGTCGACGACCGCGCAGTCGCCGAGCCCGGAGAGGAAGGCCGCGCCCCGCATCGAATTGGTCGGCCCCGACGCGAACGTCGCCACCGGATAGGCGCGAGCGAAGTCGACGTCCATCAGCGTCCCGTCGTTCTGCGAGAGGAAGAACGGCGCGGTGACCGACACCTCCGCGAGCGCCTTGCCGAGCGACTCGACGATGACGACCGCCAGATCCCGCAGGGCCGCGTTGATGATCGTGGCGTTCTCGCGGGCGAGGAGTCCGACCCGGCCCAGCTCGTGGGAGAGCGAGAAGTGCGTGCCCACGGCCAGCTCGGCCCGCAGGATCTCGGCCGCGCGCCGCTCGTCCTCCTCCGCGGCCGGCGAGAACACCGATGAGACGGCCACGGAGGTGAGCCCGCGCGCCGCGATGTCCGCCGCGGCCCGTTTCAGTTCCTCCGGGTCGAGCGGCGAAAGCGGACGCCCGTCGAACTCCCTTCCGCCGTGGCAGAGATAGCCGTGCCCGCCGACGGCGGCCCGCTGCCGCTCGGGCCAGTCCGTCATGGGCGGAAGGGCGGCCGTGGCGGGCAGCCCCAGACGCACGGCAGCCACGGGTGCGAGGCGGGCGCCCTCGATGAGCGCGTTGAGGAAGTGCGTGGTACCGATCATCACCGCCGTGACGGACTCGACGGGCGGATCCAGGGCCCGGACGGCGGCGGTGACCCCGGAGGTGATGTCGGACGTGGTGGGCGACTTGGCGGTGGCGAGCACGCGGTCGTCGCCCCCGAGGAGTGCGGCGTCGGTGTTGGTCCCCCCGACGTCGATGCCGATACGCATGGTGGTGGAGTCCTTCGTGTGAGGGCAGTTGACGCGTAGTACGGACGTGACGCTCGCCGTGATCAACCAGCCGGCGCGACGCGCCTTTCGGAAGGGCGGCATCTACCCTCGGACGTCGACCGCCGCCATCTGGAGCCCCGTACGTCCCCCCTCGTACGGGCGGCGTGAAGCCGGAAGCGGCGCTACCCACCACTGGTAGTCGCCGCCCACTCATCCGGCCAGAGCAGAGACGGTCGTCTACGGGAAGCGGGGCTTCTCCGGGGCCATCGACCGCCTGGTGCCCTCCGACGCGAGCCGCGCGTCGATCTCCTCCTTCGAGAGATAGACGTCGGTGCGCTCGAAGTCCCTGAGCGTGGCCGGGCGTTGGGCCTGGAAGCCGGTGCGTACGTAGTCGTTGCCCGCGACCGCGTTCAGGCCCCAGTTCGCCGCCGTGCGGAAGCGCGCGGTGAGGGTGCGCAGCGCGCCCAGGTGGTAGCCGCGCGCCACGATCTGCGCGGGCAGGCCCGTCAACTGCACGCCCAGCGGCTTCGACACGGCCTGGGTGCCGCCGAGGTCGACGACCAGGCCCATGTCCTTGTGCCGGTAGTCGGTCAGCGGGTCGCCGTGCAGCGCCGCGGTGATGTTCTTCGCGGCGGCCCACCCCTGCCGCATGGCGTGCTGCGCGGTCGGCGGGCAGATCGCGTCGCCGCCCTTGGCGAGGTCCGGCACGGCCGCCGCGTCGCCGAGCGCGAACACCCCGTCGAGGCCGGGCACCGTCAGATCAGGGCGCACCACCAGTCGGCCCCGGTCGGTCTCGGCGCCCAGCGTGGCGATGAGCGGGCTCGGCGCGACACCCGCGGTCCAGATCAGTGTGCGGCACGGCAGCACGCGCCCGTCGGTGAGCGTGACGCAGTCCTCGGTCGCCTTGGCCACCGAGACCCCGAGGGACACGTTCACGCCGCGGCGCCGCAGGATGGCGAGGGCCTTCTCGCCGAGCCGGTCGCCCAGTTCGGGCATCAACTTCGGTGCGATGTCCACCAGATGCCACTTGATCAGCGACGCGTCGAGCCCCGGATACCGCTGCACGGCGGCACTGGTGAGCCGCTGCAGACAGGCCGCCGTCTCCGTCCCCGCGTACCCGCCGCCGACGACGACGAACTGCAGCCGTGACGCGCGCTCGGCCCGGTCCGATGTCGTCGCCGCCAGGTCGAGCTGCGCGATCACGTGGTCGCGGATCCACGCGGCCTCGGCCAGCGTCTTGACGCCCACGGCGTGGGTGTCGACACCGGGGATGTCGAACTGCCGCGTCACGCTGCCCGGCGTGAGCACCAGGTAGTCGTAACGCTCCACGACCTCCTCGCCGTTGATCTTCCGTACGATCACGGCCTTCGCGTGCGGGTCCACGCCGATCGCCCCGCCCGGCACGATCACCGTGCGCCGCAGCATCCGGCGCAGCGGCACCGCCACCGCCTGCGGGGTGAGCACGCCCGCCGCGACATGCGGAAGCAGCGGCAGATACAGCTGGCTGTCCTGCGGGCTGACGAGCCGCAGCTGGGCGTCGCTCGCCTTGAGCGTCCGCTCCAGCTTGTGCGCGCACTCCATACCGGCGAATCCACCGCCGACGATCAGAATCCGGGGAGGCTGCATTCGAGGTCCCTCCAGGGGTGTGGGCTCAGGACGGCGTCGGCACCGTCGGGCGGCGACATACGGGTCTCCTCGAAGAGGCGTCCGGCTCATCCTCCGCCGAGGCGCCCGGCGCCGCATGTCGGGTACGTACGCCGGGCGGGTTCCCCCTACCCCGGAAGTCAGCCGCCGGACCCGCTGAGACGCCTGAAATCCCACCAACTGCTCCTTGCCCTGCGGAAAGTGGCAGTACAGCGATGCAGGCGCCTCAGATCCCCGGCCGGAAACGGATCGGGTGATCGTCCGGGACTTCGACGACGACGATCTTGACGCCGTCCGGGTCCGCGATCCACATCTCGATCAGACCCCAGGGCTCCTTCAGCGGCGGCCGTGTCACCTCCACGCCGCGCTCCACGAGCTCCGCGTGGGCCGCCCGCGCGTCCGGAACCTGGAGCCACAGCTGCAGGCCGGGGGATGGCGGGCTCTCGGAGCGGCCGGAGACCTCGATGAAGCCGCCGCCCAGGAAGTAGACCGTGCCGCGCTCGGGGCCCGTGCCGAACTCGCGGTAGACGGCCAGGCCGAGCGCCTCGCCGTAGAAGGCGCGCGAGCGCTCGGGGTCGGTGGGGTGGAGCAGGATCCTGCTGCTCAGTACGTGCACCATGCAGCCGCACCTTAGCGGCGGGTTACCCTCGGCGGTGCGCAGCCCGCGCCGCGCCCAGAGCCGCGTCAGAGAACGGAGCACCCGACCCATGGACACCGCACCGCGCCCCAGCACCAGTGACCTCGTCTTCCGGGACGCCACCGACGCGGACGTCGACACGCTCGTCGCACTGATCGAATCGGCGTACCGCGGTGACACCAGCCGGACCGGCTGGACCACGGAGGCGGACATCCTGGAGGGGCAGCGCACCGACCCCCAGGGCGTCGTCGATGTCATCAAGTCGCCCACGAGCAAGCTGCTCACGGTGGAGCGCGACGGCCGGGTCGTCGCCTGCTGCCAGCTCGAACACCGCGGTACGCACGCCTACTTCGGGATGTTCGCGGTGAGCCCGGAGCTCCAGGGCGCGGGCCTCGGCAAGGTCATCATCGCGGAGGCCGAGCGGACCGTCCGCGAGGCGTGGGGTGCCCGTGAGATGCACATGACCGTGATCTCCGTACGCGACGACCTCATCGCCTGGTACGAGCGGCGCGGCTACCGCCGTACGGGAGAGATGACTCCCTTCCCGTACGGCGATGAGCGCTTCGGCATTCCGCAACGCGCCGACCTGCAGTTCGAGCTGCTGGTCAAGCCGCTGGCCTGAGGGTCAGGCCGTGAAGCGGCCCGTCCGCTTGATCTCCGGATAGTCCGTCGTCGCGCCGTCCAGCTGCAGCGCGCGCACCAGGCGCAGATCGTCCTGGGTGTTCACGACCCAGCCGATGATCCGCAGGTCGGCCTTCTTGGCCCGCTCGACGATCTCCAGCGTCAGGCGCCGGATGTTCAGTACGAGGGTGGTGGCGCCGACCGCCGTGGCGCGCTCCACGACGTCGGTGCCGTAGCGGCTCGCGACGAGCGCGGTGCGTACGCCGGGGACCAGGCGCGCGATCTCGGCGATCGCGTCGTCGTGGAAGGAGATCACCTCAACCCGCGACACAAGATCGCGGCGGTGCATGACCTCGGCGAGGGCGCGCGCGGCCGCCACGTCCTTGATCTCGGCCTGCAGCGGAGCCTTCACGGCGTCCAGGACCTCTTCGAAGACCGGGATGCGCTCGCCGCGCCCCGCGTCAAGATCCCGCAGTTCGGCCAGGGTCTTCTCGGCGATCGGTCCCTTGCCGTCGGTCGTACGGGCCACGTCGGCGTCGTGCATGACGACGAGGGCGCCGTCCTTGCTCAGATGCAGATCGAGCTCGATGAGATCGAGGCCCGCGGCTTGCGCGGCGATGAAGGAGCGGAGGGTGTTCTCGGGTTCGACACCCATGACCCCGCGATGACCGATGGTGAGGAAGTTCAAGGTTCACTCGCTTCCGTCGACGGCGGCTCGGCGGCCGCGGGGCTGAGGACGGAGGAAAGCCACGCGGCAAGGTCGCAGCCTAATGGCCCGCCTCCGCGATGGAACCGCCCGTACGCGGCCGGCCGGAAGAATCGGAGTCGTTCGCTCTGCTTCCCATGATGCCGAGGATGAGGCCGGTGATGACGGCGGCGACAAGGACTGCGCGGGTGCTCACAGGTGCACTGCTCCGTACGGCGGGGTCGGCTGACCCGCCCCGTCCTACCGGCCGGCGGCCCGTCGCCGCGAGCCGCTTCACCCGTGGGTGGGCGAGTCCTCCAGGGGTTGACCGGGCGCCGCGGGAGCGGTGTTCTCCGTGGGGCTTGAGGGGTCGGTGAGGCCTGCGAGGTCGTCGAGCATCGCCTCGGCCAGGCCGATCTCCGCCTCCAGGCGCCGCGCGCTCCAGCGCAGCGCGATCTGCGGATGCGACCAGGCCTCGACGCCATCGGCGCGGTCGAGCGCCTCGCGCACTTGCGCCAGCTCGCCCTTCGTACGGGCGATGTGCTCGTGCACCCGTGCCCGCAGTTCGTCCGGCTCCGCGAGATGCCCGAGCCAGACCCTCAGGAGCAGCGGATGCTTGAGCACCGGCGGCCCCACGTCCTCGGCGCCGCCCGCCCACCCGGCGAGCGCGGCACGGCCCGTCTCGGTGATGGCGTACGTGCGCTTGGTGCGCGGTTCCTCGGGTCCCGAGCGCCGCGACGTGGCGTAGCCGAGGCCTTCGAGGCGGCGCAGCTCGGCGTAGATCTGACTGATGGCGGGCGACCAGTAGAAGAAGCGGAGCGAGGCGTCCGCCCACTTCTTGAGCTCGTAGCCGGTCCGCTCGCCGGGGAAGGAGAGCAGGCCGAGCACGGCCCATGCGGTCGGCGGCAGCTCATCGGGCCGCTGGGGCGAGGGCGAACGCGGGGCGGAACCAGGGACTGCCATATGACTGATTGAAGGGAACGCGGGGCCGTCGGCGCAAGACATGTGCGGTGCGGACCGCCCGCGGGGGTAGGAGAGGAGCATGAACGATCCATCGGGGCGGCGCGCCCGCCGGCTGCTGAGCGCCACCGACCACTTCGTGTTCCACCATGTGGCCGCCCGCTCCTGGCCGGCCGCTGAGCCCGTGCTGCCCCGGCTGAGCCGGAGCGCCGACCGCGGGCTGCTGTGGTGCGGGATCGCCGCCGGGATGTGGGCGTTCGGCGGCGCACGGGGCAGGCGGGCCGCGGTGCGCGGCATCACCTCGCTGGCGCTCGCCTCGGTCACGGTCAACACGCTGGGCAAGCGCGCGGTGCGCCGAAGCAGGCCGGTCCGCGACGCGGTGCCGGTGATACGGCATCTGGCCCGGCAGCCGGTGACCAGCTCCTTCCCGTCCGGGCACGCGGCATCGGCGGCTGCCTTCGCCACTGGCGTCGCGCTGGAGTCGCGGACCCTGGGCGCGGCCGTGGCGCCGGTCGCCTGGTCGGTGGCGTTCTCCCGCGTCTACACCGGCGTGCACTACCCCGGCGACGTCCTGGTCGGCGCCGCCATCGGCGCGGGCGCCGCCTTCGCGGTGCGCGGCCTCGTACCCTCCCGTGCGCAGCTGCCGCCGCCCGCGCGGCCCCGGACGGACGCGCCCGCGCTGCCGGACGGCGAGGGCCTGGTGGTCGTGGTCAACCCGTCGTCCGGCAGCCAGCCGCAACTGGTCGATCCCGTACGGCAGTTGAAGAGCGCACTGCCCCGCGCCGATGTGGTCCTCTACGAGGACGAGGCCGGACCGCTCCCCAGTGTGATCGAGGAGGCCGCCAAAGACGCGGCCGGGCGCGGCGGTGTGCTCGGCGTGTGCGGGGGCGACGGCACGGTGAACGCCGCCGTCGCACCGGCGCTGCGGCACAAGGTGCCGCTGATGGTGCTGCCCGGCGGGACGTTCAACCACTTCGCGGCGGACCTGGGCGTCGACACCGTGGCGGACGCCTGCGCTGCCCTCGCCGACGGCAGCGCCGTCCGCGCCGACGTCGGCCGGATCAGGCCGCAGGCCGGGGCGGAGCCGGACGACGGGACGTACTCCGACCCGGTGTACTTCCTCAACACGTTCAGCCTCGGCGCCTACCCCGATCTCGTACGCATCAGAGAGCACTGGTCACCCAGGATCGGCGGGCCGCCCGCGACCCTGCTCGGCGTCGCCCGGATCGTGCGCACGGGCCGTCCGCTGCGCGCGGTGGTGAACGGACGGGGCCGCTCCCTGTGGCTGCTCTTCGCGGGCAACGGCGCCTACCGCAGCGCCGGTATCGCCCCTGTGCGCCGGCATGACCTCGCCGACGGCCTCCTTGACGTCCGCATCGCGCACGGCGGGCACTTCGCGCGCAGCCGCCTCCTGGTCGCAGCGCTGGCCGGACAGCTGGCGAGGACCCGTGTGTACGCCTCCGCGCGGCCCCAGCGCCTGGCCGTCTCCGGCCTGCCGGCCGACACACCGATGGCGTACGACGGCGAAGTCGCCCCCGCTCCCACGGCGCTGCTCGTCGACAAACTCCCCGAGGCGCTCACCGTGTACCGGCCGACGCCCGGCTGACGCGGCGCGGCCGTTACGCCATGCGGCGCAGTCGGCGTGCGCCCGCGGCCCGCCGCCGTTGTGCTGTCGGGCATGCGCTACGACATAGACAGCCCGCGTGAAGCGGGCACGACACGACGTGACGTACTGAGCGTCGCCGCGGCCCTCCTGGCCGGCGGCGCCCTCACGGTGGCGGGCCCCGCGCCGCACGCGGCCGCGGAGTCCGACGGAGGCTGCGGCGTCGGCTACGACGAGGAGTTCGAGGAGGCCCTGGCCGAGGCGGACGAGGCGACCCCGGACACCCGTGACCTCGCCCCGCAAGGACCTCCCGGCAGATTCGCCCTGCCGCTGCGCAGACGGTTCCGGGTCACCGCCCGCTACGGAGTGCGCGGCAACTGGATCGCGGGACACCACACCGGCATCGACCTCGCCGTGCCCCGGGGCACCCCCGTGCACGCGGTCGGCGCGGGCACCGTGGTCCTGGCGCGCTGGTCGGGGGCGTACGGCAAGGCGGTGACGGTGCGTCTGCGGGACGGCCACTACGCGGTGTACGCGCATCTCTCGCGCATCGCGGTCCGCCAAGGGGCCCGCATCGGCACCGGCGACCGTCTTGGCCGCAGCGGCGCCACAGGCCGCGCCACCGGACCACACCTTCACCTGGAGATCCGGACCCGCCGCGGCTACGGCTCGGACATCAACCCGGTCACCTACCTGGCGAGGCGGGGCGCCCGGCTGCTGTGAGGCCGGGGCGGGCCCGCCTTCCAGGAGCGCGGTCACAGGGCCCGGTGACGTCGGAGTTACTGTCGAGTAGGGTCTGCCTCCCGTCACTTGAGGAGGCCGTATGTCGCTCGTGCCGCGTTCCCCTTTGCTCCTGGCCGGTCTGCTGGCCGGGTCCGGGGTCGCCCACTTCGCCGCCCCGAAGCCGTTCGACGCGACCATTCCGCGCGCCCTGCCCGGCTCGCCGCGGACCTGGACGTACGCGAGCGGCGCGGTCGAGCTGGCGCTCGCGGCCGGAGTGGCGCTGCCCCGCACCCGGCGCACCGCGGCGCTGGCCACGGCGGCGTTCTTCGTGGGCGTGTTCCCCGCCAACGTCCAGATGGCGGCCGACTGGCGCCACCGCCCCGCCCCGCTCAGGGCCGCCGCACTCGGCCGCCTCCCGCTCCAGGTCCCGCTCGTGCTGTGGGCCAGGAACGTGGCAGGGGCGGCGCGGGGCGAAAGGGCCGCGTGACGGGGGCAGACCGGCCGCGCCGAACCGGGGCGCTGCGCCAGTGACTTGAGATCGCGCACGCCGCTTCCAGGGACTTCTCGGCCGGCGGCTTCGCCCGGGAACGCGGCCGCGGTCCACGGGGCAGGCCCTACCGCACGCCGGACAGACCCGCGGCCGCGGCGGAGGTCGCCGTGGTGTGGGCCAGGTGCGCGGTGCGGGTGGCGACGTCGACCGTGTAGACGTCCACGGTCATGGCCCGCTCGGAGACCTTGAGGATCATGAAGCCCACGTCGGAGAAGTTCTGCCAGGCGGCGGGGTGGTCGAAATGGGCCCTGCCGTCACCGGACTTGGCCGCCGCCCCGCAGACGATCTGGCGGGTGCCGGCCGTGCGGGTCGTGGGCTCAAGGACCTGGAGCGTGTGGTCGTGCCCGGACAGGATCAGATCGGCCCGGCCGCACACCACCTGCTCGTACAGCTCCTTGAGGTGGATGCCGCTCGTGTAGTTGCCGATGACGAAGCCGTCGTACGAACCGGCGCTGCCGTGCTTGCCGTTGTTGAGGTACGGGTGGTGGCCGAGCACCACCTTCCAGCGGGCCCGCGACGCGGCGAGCGCGGAGTCGAGCCACTGCCGCTGGGCGCGCATGTACGGGCCGTCCCACTTGTAGTGGGGGTCCATCTGGGCGACGGTCGATGCGACGGGGTTGGTGTCGAGGGCGAAGAACTCCACCACCGGGTCGCCCCGGCCCTCGGAGGTCGGCAGGGTGACGTTGTAGTAGCGGCTCGGCATGTACCAGCGGGGTGAGGAGGCCGCGTAGGAGACCTCGCGGTCGCCGCGCGAGGGGTCGCCGCCGCTGCCCGGGATCAGGCCCGAGCAGTCGTGGTTGCCGAGCACCATCATCCAGGGGACGTCGATGCCGGTGTTGGGCGTCTCGAACTTGTCCCGGAACTCGGAGTCGTGGTCGGACTCGGGCCCGTTCTCGTAGATGTTGTCGCCCAGACCGACGGCCACCGAGACGCCCTCGTCACGGCAGACCCGCCGGGCGGCCTCGGTCACGGCCAGCTGCTCCTCGCCACCGGTGCCGGAGTCTCCGGTCACCAGGACGGCGAACTCCCCGTTCCTGTTCGGCCCGTCGGGGAAGGGGAACTTCGCGACGCCCTCCGCCGCCGTGGCCTGTCGCCCGCCGAACGGCAGCACGGCGAGCGCGGCTCCGGCGGCGGCACCGCCGAGCAGCGTACGGCGGTGCAGCGTGAGGGCCCCCGGCCCCCACTTCTCGGCAAGGTCCCGGGCGAGCGGCGCGTCGGCCCGCAGCCACTGCTTCTCGGTCAAGTCCGCCCGGGGTGGTATCAGTTCGTCATCGCACATCAGAGCGTTCTCTCATATCGGGGCGGACAGCGGAAGACGATCAGGCGAACTGCGGGTAACAGTGTCCGGCTTCGGGGCTTTGGCACCGCCCCGAGCCCTCCCGGCCAACGTCAGCACGCCGCGCCCCTGCGCCGTATCGCCACCGGTGTGGAGCTCACCAGCAGGTCGCCTTCCCGGTCATTCCGCTGTCCCGAGGGGCAGCTCGGGCGGCGGAATGGTACGAATCGTGACCAGAAGGAGCGTGGTCACCGTGTCCCGGAACCGCCGCCTGATCCTCAGCTCGCCGTCCGAGGTCTGGAGTCTGCTGTCCGACGGCCGTCGGTACGGGGAGTGGGTGACAGGAACCCAGGAGGTCCTCGCCGCGGACCCGCACTGGCCGGAGGTGGGCGCCCGCCTGCGCGTCCGGGTCGGTGTGGGTCCGCTGGCCTTCGAGGACACCTGCGTCGTCCGCATCTGCGAGCCTCAGCGCCGCCTGGAACTGGAGGCCAAGGCCGAGCCCTTCGGGGCGGCCCGCATCGCCATGCAGCTGATCCCCTGGGCCGAGCACACCCTCTTCGTCCTCGAATGGCACCCGCTCCGGGGTCCCGGCACACGGATGCACGGGCTTCCCGTCGACTACGTGGTCGCGGTGCGCAACGGAATGATGCTGACGAAACTGGCTCGGATCGCGGTGCGCGAGCACGGCGAGAGCGCTTGATGCCAGTTTCAACTTATAGCTGGTGGGGGCCCTTGCGGCAAGGCCCTGGTCATGACGCAGAATCATCGGCCTGGGCCGGAACCGGCCTGAATGAGATTTGCTGGATGGGGCTTTGATGATTGATGTGATCGTGGTCGGGGGCGGACCGACCGGCTTGATGCTGGCCTGTGAGCTGCGGTTGCACGACGTGCACGTGGTCGTACTGGAGAAGCTGGACAAGCAGACCGAGCAGTCCCGCGGGCAGGGCCTGCACGCGCGCAGCGTGGAGGTGATGGACCAGCGCGGTCTGCTCGACCGGTTCCTCGCGGTCAGCGAGAAGTTCCAGGTCGGTGGCCTCTTCGGCGGTATCGCGAAGCCGTGGCCGGACCGTCTCGACACGGCTCACCCGTTTGGCGTCGCCACCCCGCAGCCGGAGACCGAGCGGCTGCTCAACCAGCGTGCGCTCGAACTCGGCGTCGAGATGCGGCGCGGCTGCGCAGTGGTCGGGGTGACCCAGTCCGAGGACGACGGGGACGACGCCGGGGTGAGCGTCGAGCTCGCGGACGGCACACGGCTGCGCTCGCGCTACCTCGTCGGAGCCGACGGCGGTCGCAGCACGGTGCGCAAGCTGATCGGCGTCGACTTCCCCGGCGAAGCGGCCACGGTCGAGACGCTGCTCGCCGAAATGGAGGTGACCGCGGACCCGGCGACGATCGCCGCCGCCGTCAAGGAAGTCAACAAGACCCAGCTGCGGTTCGGCATCACCCCTCCCGAGAACGGTCTGTCCCGCATTGTCGTGCCCGCCGACGGGGTGGCCGAGGACCGCGCGACCGAGCCGACCATCGAGGACTTCAAGAAGCAGCTGAGGGCGTTCGCGGGCACCGACTTCGGCGTGCACTCACCGCGCTGGATGTCCCGGTTCGGCGATGCCACCCGGCAGGCCGAGCGCTATCGGGTCGGCCGGGTGTTCCTGGCCGGCGACTCGGCGCACATCCACCCGCCGACCGGCGGGCAGGGGCTCAACCTCGGCGTGCAGGACGCGTTCAACCTCGGCTGGAAGCTGGCCGCCGCGGTCAACGGCTGGGCCCCGGAAGGGCTGTTGGACAGCTATGAGACCGAACGGCACCCGGTGGCCGCCCGGGTCATCGACAACACCCGCGCGCAGATCACGCTGCTCGGGACCGAGCCGGGTCCGACCGCGCTGCGGGAGCTGTTCGCGAAGCTGATGGACTTCGAGGAGGTGAACCGGTACGTGACCGGGATGATCACCGCGGTCGACGTCCGCTACGACTTCGGCGAGGGCCATGACCTGCTGGGCGGGCGGCTGCGGGACGTGGAACTGAAGCGGGGCCGGCTGTACGCGCAGCTGCACGAGGGCCGCGGGCTGCTGCTCGACCAGACCGGCCGCCTTTCGGTGGAGGGCTGGGCGGACCGGGTCGACCACATCGTCGACGTGAGCGAGGAACTGGACGTGCCCGCGGTGCTGCTGCGGCCGGACGGGCACGTGGCATGGGTCGGCGAGGACCAGCAGGACCTGCTCGCCCATCTGCCGAAGTGGTTCGGAGTCGCCGCGGGCTGATACCGGCACGAACGAGGCGGGTCCTCGACCACGATGGTGGTCGAGGACCGGTTCCCGGTCTCCGGAAGGCGCTCAGGTGGCCACGGCCGGGGGCTCCAGCACGAAGACGGGGATCACGCGGCCGGCCTTCTCCTGGTACTCGGCGTACGTCGGATACGCGGCGACCGCGCGCTCCCACCACTCGGCCTTCTCGTCCCCGGTGATCTCACGGGCCGTCATGTCCTGGCGTACGGAGCCGTCCTGGAGCTCCACGTGCGGGTCGGACTTGAGGTTGAAGTACCAGACCGGGTGACGCGGGAAGCCGCCCTTCGAGGCCACGGCCGCGTACCGCCCCTCATGCTCCACGCGCATCAGCGGGATCTTGCGGATCTTGCCGGTCTTCGCGCCGCGCGTCGTGAGAATCACGACGGGCAGGCCCGTGTCCCAGAGCGTCGCCCCCTGCGCGCCGTCCGAACTCTCGTACAACTCGACCTGGTCGCGGATCCATTGCGCCGGACTCGGCACGTACTCGCCTTCAAGAGGCATCGCCTTCACCCTGTCATCGCGTACGGACTGTGTCGCTCAGTCCAGCACAAGCGCCGCGCGGAGTCATCATCGCCGTACCCGTGGCCAGGGTCGAGAAAGGCGGGCGCTACAAGTCGGCGGCGGGCGGCGGGTCGAGCATCGGTACGAGGAACTGCCGGGCCACCGCCCGTACTTGCTCCTCGTCGTCGAGGTCGACGACATGGCTCGGGATGACCAGGAAGGACGCCGAGACCCGGACCATCATCTCGGCCACGACGTCCACGTCCACGTCGCGGGAGACCTTGCCCGCCCGCTGCTCGCGGCGCAGCCGGCCCGCGACGAACTGCTGCACGACGGCCAGGGTGCGGCCCCCGTCGCTGGTCATGGACGGCACGACGGCGTCCGGTTCCACGTCCATCAGGCCGCCGATGAGGGGATTGCGGCGGATCGCCTGCAGTGAGCTCACGAAGCCGAGGACCACGCGGTCGGCGACGGTCTCCGCGCCCTGGACGTCGACGATGAACTGGTCGAAGTACCGCCGGAATTCACGCCGTACGACCTGTTCGACCAGCGCGTCCTTGGTGGCGAACCGGCGGTAGACGGTGATCCGGGAGACCCCCGCGCGGCGCGCCACATCCTCCATCGTGGACCGCCGGATGCCCATGCGGCGGAACTGCTCGAAGGCGGCGTCGAGCACGCGCGTGGTGACCTCGTCGTTCTCGTCGATCCGCTCGGCCGCCTCGGTGAACGCGCGGTCCAGTACGGAATCCGAGTCCTGGGGCGTGGCAAGGAAGGGAAATGCAGGTCGTTCCACGGTCGCCTTTCTGGGGGCGCGTTCCTCAACTCCCCTTGAATGGAAGGCGAGTTGCAGAAGTCGGGTCCGGAGTCTGGTGCTCCGATCCGGGTTGTGCTTCTCTCGATGAAACGCCGATGAAACGCAGCAACGCAATCTGTATCAGAGTATCAGTCAGCGCTGAGGCGACTCAAGGAGGAGTTCCGGGCCATGGATGAACTCAGCAGGCGCAAGATGCTGCTCACGGGCGGAGCCCTCGGCGCGGTCGGTGCGCTCGGCGTGGCGTCGCCGGCGAGCGCGCGGTCCGTCTGGTCCTGGGCGGCGAGCGGCTCGGTGGCGGGGTCGGGCGCGGGCACCGACCCCCAGTGGGTGTGGGACGAGGAGGCCGACCGGCTCCTTGGCGCCGTCCTCGACCGGGGCGACGTACCCAAGGTCAACGAGCTGCTGCGGACCTGGACCCGCAATGACCAGCCACTCCCGGCCGGACTGCCCCCGGATCTGCGGCAGTTCATGGAGAGGGCGCGCCAACTGCCCTCCTGGGCCGACCGCAAGAAGCTCGAGACCGCCGCGCGGTTCAACGAGGCCCGGGGGCTCTACCTCAACATCCTCAACGGCATAGGCGGCGGCATGCTGAGCACCGCCATCCCCCGCGAGGCGCGCGCCGTGTACTACTCCAAGGGCGGCGCCGACATGGAGGACCGGGTCGCCAAGACCAGCAAGCTGGGCTTCGCCGTGGGGGCTCTCGACGCGTACCGGCCCGACGGCACCTGCGTCGTGGAAGCGGTCAAGACGCGGATGGTGCACGCCGCGGTACGCAACCTGCTGCCGAAGTCCCCGAGTTGGTCCGACACCAGCGGCGGCCAGAAGATCCCGATCAGCCTCGCGGACATGCTGGTCACCTGGCACACCCTGCCCACCTACGCGATGCGCAAGATGCGCGAGTGGAAGGTCCCGATCACCTCCGCCGAGTCCGACGCCCATCTGCACGTGTGGCAGGTGACCGCGCACATGCTCGGGATCCGCGACGAGTACATCCCCGCGAGCTGGGAGGCGGCCGAGGCCCAGTCGAAGCAGCTCCTCGACCCCGTCCTCGGCCCCACGCGCGAAGGCGTCGAGCTGACCGACATCCTGCTGGGCCAGCTCGCCGAGCAGACCAGTCCCGGCAGCGTCGACCGCCCGCTCGTCAACGCCTTCGCCCGGTACCTCGTGGGCGACAGGATCGCCGACTGGGACGGCATCCCCCGCGAGCCGTTCTGGGAATCGGCGGTCAAGACCGCATGGCCGCCGCTGGTGGCGTTCCGCGAGGGGCTGATCAAGCTGCCCCTGGTGCCGAAGATCGCCTGGACGATCGACGAAGCGGCCCGCAAGTACATCCTGTTCTACCTCTCCAAGGGACGCGCGATCCACCTCGACATCCCCGACGCCAACCGGCCCGCCTGACCCCCGGATTCAAGGAGGAGTTCCGAGCATGGATGAACTCAGCAGGCGCAAGATGCTGCTCACAGGCGGAGCCCTCGGCGCGGTCGGTGCGCTCGGCGTGGCGTCGCCGGCGAGCGCGCGGTCCGTCTGGTCCTGGGCGGCGAGCGGCTCGGTGGCGGGGTCGGGCGCGGGCACCGACCCTCAGTGGGTGTGGGACGAGGAGGCCGACCAGATCCTTGGTGCCGTGCTCGACCGGGGCGACGTACCCAAGGTCAACGAGCTGCTGCGGACCTGGACCCGCAATGACCAGCCACTCCCGGCCGGACTGCCCCCGGATCTGCGGCAGTTCATGGACAAGGCCCGCCAACTGCCCTCCTGGGCCGACCGGAAGAAGCTCGACACCGCCGCGCGGTTCAGCACGACGAAAGGGATCTACGTCGGTGCGCTGTACGGGCTCGGCAGTGGTCTGATGAGCACCGCCATCCCCAGGGAGGCGCGCGCCGTCTACTACTCCAAGGGCGGCGCGGACATGAAGGACCGCATCGCCAAGACCGCGAAGCTCGGGTACGACATCGGGGACCTGGACGCCTATCAGCCCCAGGGTTCCATGATCGTGACCGCGGTGCGGACCCGGCTCGTGCACGCGGCGGTGCGCAACCTGCTGCCGAAGTCCCCGGGTTGGTCCCAGACCAGCGAAGGACAGAAGATCCCCATCAGCCAGGCGGACCTGATGGTCACCTGGCACAGCCTGGCCACCCTTGTCATGCGCAAGCTGCTTGAGTGGAAGGTTCCGGTCTCCCGCGCGGAGTCCGAGGCCTATCTGCACGTGTGGCAGCTGACCGCGCACATGCTCGGCGTCCGCGACGAGTACATCCCGGCGAGCTGGGAGGCGGCCGAGGCCCAGTCCAAGCAGCTCCTCGACCCCGTGCTCGCCCGCTCGGACGAGGGCGTCAAGCTGACCGAGATGCTCCTCGACATCGTCGCCGAGCTCGACGCCGGTGTGTCACGGCCCCTGGTCAGCGCGTTCTCGCGGTACACGCTCGGCGACCGGATCGGCGACCTGATCGGTCTGTCCGATGAGCCGTTCTGGCAGCCGCTGATCTCGAAGTCCTGGCCGCTCCTGGTGGCCTTCCGGGAAAAGCTGATCCCGTTGCCCCTGGTCCCGGAGGCGGCCTGGGCCATGGAGGAAGCCCTCCGCAAGTTCGTCCTGCTCTTCCTGTCGGAGGGCAGGCCCATCCACCT
Source organism: Streptomyces sp. NPDC059037 (assembly GCF_042740015.1). Classification (NCBI taxonomy): domain Bacteria; kingdom Bacillati; phylum Actinomycetota; class Actinomycetes; order Kitasatosporales; family Streptomycetaceae; genus Streptomyces; species Streptomyces sp. NPDC059037. The sequence goes on along the minus strand of NZ_JBHYIG010000015.1, from coordinate 6,597 downwards.
GGAGATCCCTGACGCGAACCGATCGCGCTGATGGAGCCGGAGCCGGAGCCGGAGCCGGAGTCAGTGTCGCAGTCCGGTACCTCCGGGATCGGGCGGCGCCGCTTCCTCGGATACGTGATCGCCGCGCCGACCCTGGTGACCGCTGCCCAACTCGGGCCCGCGCCCGGAGCCGTGGCCGGGATTCCGTCACCTGAGGTCACCGGGCTCGTCGACCTAGTCGACCTCAACGACGTGATGACCGCGGCCGCCCTGCCGACCTCGAACCTGATCACCGTCGAGGTCGGCAGGGACGGCACCGTGTCGTTCGCACTGCCGCGGGCCGAGGTCGGCCAGGGCATCACGACGTCGACGGCCATGCTGATCGCCGAGGAGATGGACGTGCCGCTCGACCGGGTACGGGTCACGCTGGCCGACGCACGGCCAGAGCTGGTCTTCAACCAGCTCACCGGCGCGTCGAACACGACCATCTCGACCTACACCCCGATCCGGGTCGCCGCGGCCGTCGCCCGCGGCCGGCTGCTGCGAGCCGCGGCCGTCGAACTCGGCACGGCGGTCCGCGACCTCACCCTGAGGGCCGGAGTGATCACCGGCGGCGCGGGCGGAAAGAGCATCGGCATCGGAGCGCTCTCCGAGAAGGCCGCGAGCAGCGAGCCACAGCGGGTGTCCGTGGAGCTCAAGGAGCGCCACGAGTTCACCGTCATCGGTACGCCACAGAACCGCGTCGACGCGCTCGCCGCGGTCACCGGGCGCAAGAAGTTCGCGATGGACCTCGACGTACCGGACGCCAGGCCGACGATGGTGTGCCGTCCGCCGACCATCAACGGCAAGGTCCGCTCGGTGGCCAACCTTGCAGAGGTCCGGGCCATGCCCGGTGTCACCGATGTCGCGGCGGTCTCCACCGGTGTCGCGGTGCGCGCGGACACCTTCGGCCAGTGCATCGACGCCGTACGCGCCCTGCGTGTGTCGTGGAAGCCGGGCAGCGCGGAAGGCAAGTCCGACGAGACGGTGCTCAAGGAGCTGCGAGCCGCCGAACTGCCGCTCGGGCTTCCCCCGGTGACACCGTCCGTGGAGGCCACCTTCACCTTCCACTTCCGCAGCAACAGCGCGCTGGAGCCCAACTGCGCGATAGCCGACGTGCGTTCGGACCGCGCCGAGATCTGGTCGGGCCTGAAGGCGCCGATCGTCGCCAAGCAGGCCATCGCCGCCCGGCTCGGCCTGCCGCAGAGCGCGGTCACCGTCCACGTCACCGAGGGCGGCGGCTCCTTCGGGCGGAAACTCTTCTTCGACGCCGCGCTGGAAGCCGCCGAGATCTCCAAGGAGTTCGGCAAGCCCGTCAAGCTCATGTGGCACCGCGCCGACGACGCCCGCCAAGGGCGCACCCACCCGATGGCCATCTCACGCGTACGCGCCGCCTACCTCGGCAAGACGGTGCTCAGCTACCGGCAGCGGCACACCAGCGTCGCCACGGACCTCGGGCACGGCCTCGGCGAGGTCTTCACCGCTCTGGCCGCGAAGCTGCCCGTGGGCGACATCGGCTTCTCCGAGACGTTCTTCCAGCTCTCCCAGTCGATGCCCTACGACTTCGGCGCCAACAGCCGGCTCCTCAGCGAGACCGACAAGGGCTTCAACACCGGCAGCATGCGCAATGTCTACTCGCCCGACGTCACCTGCGCCCGGGAGCTCGTCGTCGACCGGCTCGCCGCGAGGATGGGCAAGGACCCCTTCGAGTTCCGCCGCGACCTCCTGCGCGACGACCGTGCCCGGGCGGCGCTCGACAAGGCCGCCGAGGTGGGGAAGTGGGGCCGGGCGATGCCGGACGGCACCGCGCAGGGCATTGCCCTGCACTCCGAATACCACTCCGTCAACGCGGTGTTGGTGGAGATCGACTGCCGGCCCGAGACCGTCGACCGCCCCATCCGCGACGGCGTGACAGGCCCCCGCGTCACCAAGGCCGTCATCGCCGTGGACGTCGGGCTCGCCGTCAACCCACGGGGCCTGGAAGCCCAGATGATGGGCTGCCTCATGGACGGCATCGCCCAGACCCTGACCTCAAGCCTGCACCTGCGCGACGGCTACTTCCTCGAAGCGAGCTGGGACAACTACTTCTACACCCGGCAGTGGAACACACCACCCGGGCTGGAGATCATCGTCATGCCGACCACCACCGGGAAGCCGGGCGGGGCAGGGGAGTTGGGCGTCGCCGCGTCGATGGCGGCGGTCGCCTGCGCCTACGGCCGGGCGACCGGCACCCTGCCGACCAGCTTCCCCATCAACCACGGCACGCTCTCCTTCGAGCCCAAACCGACCGTCCCGCCGATCCCCCAGTCCCCGTCCGACGGCCGGAACCACGCCCGCTGAAACATCCGCCGAAGCAAGACCGAACCGAAACAAGACCGAACCGAAACAAGACCGAACCGAAGCAAGGAGATCCCGTGGGGGAGCACATCTTCCGCCTCAACGGCGAGCAGGTCACCGTCGACGTCGCCGACGACGTACGACTGCTGTGGGTGCTGCGCGACATCCTCGGCGTGACCGGCCCGAAGTACGGCTGCGGCATCAACGTCTGCAAGGCCTGCACCAGCCACCTCAACGGCAAGGCCGCCAACCCCTGCGCGATCCCCGTGAAAGATCTGCGGCCGACCGACGAGATCACCACCATCGAAGGGCTCCCGGCCACGGTGGGCGCGGACCTGCACCCGATGCAACAGGCCTGGCTCGACCAGGACGTGGCCCAGTGCGGTTACTGCCAGCCCGGCCAGATCATGGCAGCGGTCGCCCTGGTCAGACGTGTCGCAGAGGAGGGCCGCCAGATCACCGACGCCGACCTCGACGGCATCCGCAACATCTGCCGCTGCGGCACGTACGTCCGCATCCGCGACGCGGTCAAGGCCGGCGCCGAGAGCATGTGAGGGCCAGTCGCCGGCGACGCTCGACCCGGTTGACAGTAATTCCTGTCGTGAACGCCTCCCGACAGTTAAAGTTGTCGTATGGATGAAGCGGCAGAGATCCCGACCCCCGACAAGAACGACGAGAACTTCTGGGCCACCGTCATGACTCTGATGGAGCCCGCCTGGAGCGAGCCCGCCGAGGACGACACGTTCACCATGGACGACCAGGTCCTCGACGCGGTCCGCGCGCTTGCCGTACGGATTTCGACGCGTGCGCTGGCCTATCGCACCGCCGGCAAGCACTTCGACCCCGCGCTCATGGCCTCGCCCGATGTGCAACTGGCGCTGCTGCGGGCGCTGTACGAAGCAAAGCAGTCCGTCGACCGGCTTGCGGAGAGTGCCGCCACCGTCGCCGGCCGCAGCGGAGCGAACTATGCCCAGCTGGGCGCGGCCTGGGGTGGCATCAAACGCCAGTCCGCCCGCCTCAAGTGGCCCCACGCCGTGGTCAAGAAGTCCGCCGGCGGGTCCATCCCGCTCCGCTACGCGGGCGGTTCCGCCGTGGTTCACCACGACCCGGACGTCGACGCCTGGTGGTACAGCGCCACCGCCGCGGACCAGCGGGAAGAGGAGTCCGAGGCCGTTCACGGCACCTACGCCGAGGCCATCGCGGCGGCGACCGAGTTCCTGCTGTCGCACGCCTTGCCTGCCGGGCAAGGGCCCGCGTGACGACCTGAACGGTCGTCCCGGAGCTTTCCCGTGCGTACGGGGCCCTTGCTTCCCCGCTATCTGACGACTAGTCATATAGCTAATCGGAACAAGGGCCCCGCCGTTGCGGCGCTCAACTCCCTGGAGGGCAAGTGAAGTTCTCCGTCATCTTCGGTGAGTGTCAATGGGTTCCCTCCTGAGCTGCGTAGTCCTGGATCAAGGAGGCGTTGCTGGGAGTGGAGTGGGAGTTGATCTCGGCTGGAAGATGCGAGACCGCCATTACCTACTGCCCCAGAGCGGGTTGGTGCCGGTCAGGTGAGTGATGCAGGTCGTCGAAGTTGGACGCTGCGGCACGCTCTTGTCGAGCACCGGATGCGGAGTCGAGCTGTCTGTCCCACCAAATGACGACCCTAGGGCGCAGGACTGCGACGAGCCCTGTCGGCGCAAACTGATGGAGCCCCTTGTGTGCGAGTGATGCGGCGACGCCCGACTCATGGCTGTTTACGTTTGCCGTAGGAGCGGAATTCAGCCATCGAGGCCAACTGTCGCCCCGTGCGAGCTCCTGCACCATGCGGCTCCGCGGTACTCATGCGCTCGCGGCCCGGTCTCGAAGCGCCGCCGATGACCACGTCGTTCTCTGTCACGTGGTGGTCGACTGGCCGCGCCGCTATCTGTGGAGCGCGCGGACGGACGGCCGCACGGTCCTGTGCGTCCTCACTGACGACGCCAAGTTCGACATCCCGCTCCTCGAAAAGGCACTGCGGATGCCGGTCGCGTTCGTCGGCGCCATGGACTCGCGCCGCACCCACGAGGACCGCAACTGGCGCCTGCGCGAAGTCGGCGTCACCGAGGAGGAACTGGCACGCCTGCGGTCACCGATCGGACGCGACATCGGCGCCCGGACGCCCGAGGCGACGGCTGTGTCCATCGCGGCCGAGAACGTGGCGACACGCCGCGGCGGCATGGGCGTACCCTGACTGGCTCGGGTACGCCCATCCACCACGACGGGAATGAGGGAGAGGGCGGGCGCACGTGGCGGCGTGACCGCCTCCGGCTCAGGACCGGTAGTCGATCGTGTTGTGGTACAGGCAGCCGAGCTGAGTCGCGCCGACGTCGTACCCGTCCGCCGCGCGCTGGGCCCAGTACTGGCCGAAGGTGTCTGAGACGTGGTCGAGGAAGGTGTTCCACAACGGGCCGGCAGGGTTCTCGGAGCAGCTGTCGCCGGACTCGTTGGCACCGTCCGCCAGGTCGATCATCGCGCCGGTGACGCGGCCCTCGACGGTGTCACCGTTGTCCCAGCCGGTCGTGCCCCAGGTCGGACCCTCCAGGTCTAGGGTGCTGCCGTCGGCCCAGCGCATGGTGGGGTCCTTCAGTACCGTGGCGCCGAACCAGGTGGCGAAGCCCTCGCTCCAGGCGCAGCCCTTGGAGCTGGCGCGGCGGACGTAGTGCGGGCTGCAGTTGGACGTGGGCGGATAGTCGTCCTCGTACACGTCGTCCATGAGGGCGTGGCCGAGCTCGTGGAGGACGATCATCGGGGCGTCGGGGTCCGCTGCGGTGAGGGAGACGGCGTTGTCTTGGCGTGAATAGTAAGCGCCTTCGGTGGAGTCGGGCGCCCAGTTGACCTGTGCGCGGCGGCAGTTGGTGTCCCGCGCGTCCCAGCAGGTGCCGGGCCGCCAGTTCCAGGCGGCGTTCACGGTGTCGAATGCCTCGATCCCGCGCATCAGGGCCTCGTCGGCCGGCCGGAGGGCGCCGAAGTCGGCCGTGGTGCCGCTGCCGACCTCGGAACGGACCGAGGTAGTGAAGCGGTACGAATTTCCGGTCTCACCGTTCCGTACGATCCAGCGCGAGTTCTCGGTGGCCAACTGGACGTACACGTCTTGGCCGCCGCCCTCCCCGTCGGCGTTGTCGAAGCAGAAGCGGTAGCGCCCGTCGGATCCGGTCAGGACGCTGCCGAGCAGGTCGTGCTCGCTGTCGGTGTCCTTGTCATACACCTTCACCTGTGAGTTGGGGGCGACCCTGGCCGCCCCGGTGTGGTCGGTGTAGCCCCAGCCGCCGGTCACGCACGCGGTCCCGGCAGTCACGGAAGCCGTCGATGCGGTGGGCGTCTGCCCGGCGGGCTTGTGGGTGAGGTGGGAGTGGGCCCGCGTCCTCGATCTGGTCTCGGTGGCCGTCGGGTTGTCGTCCTTCACCGCGATGCCCGGGGAGGAGTGCCGGTCGCCGACGGTGAGGAAGACGCTGCCGGTGTCCCCGCCGTCGCCCGAGGTCGTCGTCGCGGCCGCGCGGATCTCGGCCGAGCCGGGGCTGACGGCCTTGACCGTGCCGCTGAGCCGCCACGGCTGCCGGCTGCCGGTGTGACCCCGGCCTTCGGCGTGGTGCAGTCGGCCACGGTGGACGGGCACGGCGGAGTCGGTCGTCCGCGATACCAGCCCCTTTGGGGCGTCCACCCAGACCAGACCAGCGGGGAGTTCGACGTCGAGGCGCACGTCCGAACGCTGCGCCGTGGTCCGCACCTCGATGTCCAGCCGGGCCCGGGCGCCTACGGCCGGCGCCTTGGACAGCCGCAGGGCCACGTCCAGGCAGCTGCTCCGCTCGTCCGTCCGGTCGGCCGTCGTGTTGCCGAACGGGGTGCAGGGGGCACTGCGGGGGGCGTCGGGTATCGCGTCGGCAGGGGTGGTGAGTGTGAGCAGCGCCCCGACCGCAGCGGTACTCACAGCGAACTGACGAAAATGCATGGGCGTCCTTCGGGCCAATGAACTCGGGGTTGAGAGCAGAGTTTTAGCCGGGGACGGAACCTCGTGATGGCGGATCTGCGCCAGTGGCATGATCCGGCAGCAGGCGGGAGCGGGCGGCGGTCGTCCTCGCCTCATCGGGTCATCGGGCGCCAGGCGTTGATCTGGAGCGACGTTGGGGGGGGGGGGGGCGCGGGGGCCGGGGGCGGGGGCCGCGGGCGGCGCGCGCAGTCGCTCCCCCGCCCCCCGCCCCACCCCCCAACCCCGCTAAGCCA
>NZ_JBHYIG010000014.1:27491-61183 GCF_042740015.1 Streptomyces sp. NPDC059037 | reverse complement strand
TCAAACAACACCTGAGTCAGACCCCAGACCCGGGACAGCACCCGCCCATCCTCTCAGCACGGCTGCTGCGATAAGGGAGCATTCCCGAGACTCGTGCTTCGCATGGAAGCCACACTTCAGGCACATCCATGATCGACCGATCGACGAGGCCGGTCGGGGATCACGAACCGGAAATAGTCGGCAGGTCCTAGCTCACCGAAAGGAAGGCACTGCCAGCAAAGACAACGCCCGCACTGGATCAGCGATCAGCGATCAGCGATCAGCGATCAGCGGCACGCTATTCCCAGAGAGCTGCGGTGCCAGGCGGCGTCCTGGGCTTCCGACCGTATCCGGTTGGAATACGCGGGTGTCTTGCACTCGCGTACGCGCTTGGAGGGGTGATTGAGGACTCACGTCGCACGTCATCTTGCGCCGTTTCAAGCACGCTCTGCCGTTGCAAGGACTACCGTCCGTTGATGCCCGCAACCGTGAGGGCCTCCACAAGTCCCGCCTCGTTCTTCACCTCCTCACTCGCCAGGAGTCCGACGTGAGTAGCCACCCCTCGTTCCCCAGGCCCAGGCCCAGGCCCAACCCAGCCGAGGCCATGACGGCGCCTGAGATCGACGAAGCCTTATCCGCCCTGGCACGCTGCTCGACCGTCCTCCTCGAAGAGTCGCAAGCAGAGCAACAACGCATGGAAGAGTTGAACGAGCTCAGCGAAGCCAGCATCGAGCAGCACGCCGAAGGTCAGGAATCGCGGTACGACGCGGAGTACGCCCTCCTCTCTGTCCGCCTGAGGCTAGCCACGCGGTGCGCGAATGCGCACCGCGACGCAGCGCATGAATTCGTCTGCTGGTGGGTGGACGTAGCCGTCGCGGCGTGGAAATCCGCGGTCCATGGGACACCCATGCAGTACGCACGCCTGGGCGCGACCGCACCGGACACCCTGATGTCCGCGGATGACATGGCAGTCCTGCCCGACGTGGACGAGCAGACGCGAAAGCTGGTGGCGCTGGGCTCGTTCCTCGGCGCACCCCCGCCGAGCGCGGACCCCGACAACGACGACGGCCTCGCCACCATGACCACTGACCTGGCAGCCCGTTCCGGTCTGTCGGTTCGGCGGAATGAGACAGGCGGTATCGATGTGGTGGACGACATCGATCCGGAGGCGCGGCGCCGTCGTCTCTGGGGAGACTATTGGCTTGATCTCGGAATTCCGGCGCTTCCCGGCCCCGGCGGTGAACTCGACGCCCTTCTCATTCGCGCCCCCAGTGAATCCGCGGGCCGCCTTCTGAACGCGTCCCGAGCAGTTGTCAGTGCAGCCATGACCAAGCTGCGCCTGTCGGAGTTGGAAGACACCGGGAGGTCCTGGACACCGGCGGAGACCGACGAGTACGACCAACTGTCTGCTCAGCACGACTGTTTGACGCATCTTCTCGCTGCCTATGCGCAAGCCGTCACTGAAAGCCTGCCCGAGATCCGGGCCTCGTCGAGTGATCAAAGCGGCCCTGGCGGTGCGCACTGACGTCATGATGGCTCCCCCTCCCCTGTAAAAAAGGAGGGCTTACTAGTTCATGGGCAGTCAAATCAGTGCGGGCACTCCTTGAAATCTCAGTCGTGACACTGCTCCACCTCGTCATGCGAGGGCACTCACCCTCATGCCGCTCAACTTCGATGGCACGCGTTCAAGGTCCGCGCCGTGCCTAGAGGCCGAGCCGCTCTGCGTCTCCGGACGGAGGGAAGCCGGGCGCTGTGCCGGCCAGCCGGTCCTACAGGTCGAGGATGCGGCCGCCGAGGGAGGCGTGCTGCGTCCAGCGGCCGCCGGGGGCGAACTCGGCGCTGTACCACAGCTGGTTGTCGTCGCCCCGGTAGAAGACCTCCAGGCGCCCGTCGGCGTTGCGTGCGGCGGTCATTCCGGAGATGGCGAGGCTGTTGGTGTCGTGGCGGGTGCGCGTCCAAGCTCCGTTGACGACGGTGTAGTGGTTGATGTGGGTGTCGTGGGAGCGGGCGAACACCTCGATGTCGCCACGGGAGTTGAGGACGGCGGCGGGGCGCTGCGTGATGGGGTCGCTGCCGCTGGTGATTTCCTCCCAGGTGCCCCAGGCGCCGTAGGCGGTGAGTTGGGGCAGGTGGGCGAGGCTGCGACGCTACGACGGTAGCTGGGCTGCCGCTCCGAGATCCTGCCCTAGAAGGGGCATGCCGACGTGCCCACGCAAGGTGCGATCGGTTTGAGATCCGACAGTCGTGCGGCCCCATGGCGTAGAGGAAATGCGCAGAACTGAAACCGATCGAGCGGGTTCCCAGGAGGAACCTGGAAGTGGGCAGTACCGGCCGCGACGAGCTCCCCTCCACGGTCGGCACCGCCTCAACCGGGGCGCCGATGCCGCGGGAATGTGTCGGCGCCACGGGAAGTGAGGCTGATGGGTTCGACGCCACAGGCTCAACCGAGAACGTCCAATACCTCAGATACGCAACGCGATGATGCGAGGCTTGAACAGAACCCGGCGCTGGTTCGGGGCGTCGATAGCGCGTGTACGGGGTCGAAAGTCAGGGTTGGTTGTGTCGGCGCCCTGTTCGGCGTGAAGGCGGCTGAGCGAGTAACTACCAGGGTTACGAGGCAATCCCCAACTGGGCGACGTCCGGCGCGCCGAACAGGTCGTCGAAGCGACGGGCTCCCTGGGTGGAGATCAGAAAGTACGGGGCGCCCGATCCCGCAATGCTGTGTGGCCTTTTCTGTCCCGTGACGAGCACGTCGTACGGCGACCACGCATCAAGGCCATCGAACACGTCGTAGACAGGGAGCTGCGTCCGGCAACGAGCTGCAAATGCGCCAGCACCGCCGCGCGTTCGACCGCATGCCGACCCGTTCGCCTGCTGGTCATCCCGCCCTTGCAGTCGATCAGTACGAGGTCTTTGGCCTTCGCCGCAATGAGATCCGGGAACCAGCGAATGGAACTGTCCGTCCTCCGACGCGCGCATTGAAACGTACGGCTCAGCTGCGCTTGACCCCAGAAGTCGACTTGCCACCCTCGCCCGGCAAGTTGCTCGGCGACGTAGCGCTCATGCGCATCACCTATTGCATTCCGCTGCTGAAAGCTCGTCAGGGATACAGAGCTTGGGCGTCATCCCTTCTCAGGAGCTCGACGCCCGTATCACGCATACGGAGAAGAGGGGTGACAGCGGGGCGAGGGTGCGGATAGCAGTCACCGAGAGAGGCACGCACCGGTCCCTGGTCGTGGCCTGCGCGGTGGTACCGCCGCGTCGGCCCGATCCGCTCGACGCGGAACTCCCTTCGAGGGACCCGTATGGACACCGCGCGCCCTTGGCCCGCGGAGGTCCAGTCAGGCGAGTTCGGCGAACGCTTCGACGGCCGGTGTCTTGCCGATGACGATGATGACGTCGCTCTTCTCGACGACCGTGTCGGCGGTGGCGTGCGTGAAGTCCTCGCCTGCGCGTTTGATACCGACGACGGTGACACCGTACCTGCTGCGGACCAAGCTCTGACCGAGCGGGACACCGGTCACGATGTCCGGCGCGACGGTCTTGACGAGGGCGTAGCCGTCGTCGAACTCGATGAAGTCCAGCATCCGTCCGGTAACGAGGTGGGCGACGCGCTCGCCCATCTCGTGCTCGGGCAGCACCACGTGGTGGGCGCCGAGGCGTTCGAGGATCTGGCCGTGCTGGCGGCTGATGGCCTTGGCCCAGATATTGGGGACCTCGGCCTCCAAAAGGTTGGAGGTGACGAGGATGCTGGCCTCGATGTCCGTGCCGATGCCGACGACGGCGCTGGTGAACTCGTTGACGCCCAGCTGCTTGAGGGCCTCGGGGTCGGTGCAGTCGGCGACCGCCGAGTGAGTGAGCGCGTCACTCCACTTCTGGACGAGGCGGGCGTCGGTGTCGATGCCCAGGACGTCCCAGCCGCGGCGCATCAGTTCGTTGGCGAGCGAGCTGCCGAAACGGCCCAGACCGATCACGGCGACACGCTGGTCACCGGAGGTTTGCGTGTACTGGTCGCTGAGGCGCTTGTGGCGGCGTCGGCGCAGGGAGTGCAGGTAGTTACCCAATGACAGGTCGCTCCTCGGGCAGTTCGTAGCGGCGGGTGCGTTCGCGCAGGGCGAGGGCCGAGACAAGGGTGATCGGGCCGAGCCGCCCGATGAACATCAAGGCGATGAGGATCAGGTGGCCCGCGGTGGGCAGATCGGCGGTGATGCCGGTGGACAGGCCGACGGTGCCGAAGGCGGAGACGACCTCGAACAGCACCGCCTCCAGGGACTCCTCGGTCATGGCGAGGAGCGCGAGGGTGGCACTCATGACCAGGCCGATGCCGAGCAGGGTGACGGTCAGGGCCTGACGCAGCGCCTGCGGGGCGATCCGGCGGCCGAGGACGGCGGCGGTCGGTTCGCCGCGGACCTCGGCGAGGATGGCGGAAGCCAGGACGGCGAACGTGGTGACCTTGATTCCACCGGCCGTACCCGCACTGCCGCCGCCGATGAACATCAGCACGCAGGTCATGAGAAGCGTGGAGGCGTGCAGGGCGCCGATGTCCAGGGCGTTGAAGCCCGCGGTGCGGCTCATCGCGGAGTGGAAGAAGCCGCCCAGCAGTTTCTGCCCCCAGCCGAGAGGGCCCAGCGTGCCGGGGTTCGTCCACTCCAGCAGGCAGGTCAGCACCGTTCCCGCCACGAGCAGGGCCGCCGTGGTGATCAGGGTGAGCTTGGTGTGCAGGGTCCAGTTGCGCCGACCGGTCGTGCGGCGACGGTGCCGGTGGCGCAGTACTTCGAGGAAGACCGGGAAGCCGATGCCGCCCAGGATCACGGCCGCGGCGATCGGCAAGGTCACCCAGGGGTCCTGGACGTAGCGGGTGAGGCTGTCGGCGTGCAGGCCGAAGCCGGCGTTGTTGAACGCCGACACCGCGTGGAAGTAGCCCAGATACGTGGCGCGGCCGATGCCCTCGCCGTACCCGTACCGGAAGCGCAGGGCCAGCACCGCGCCCACCGCGAGTTCCACGATCAGCGTCGATCCGGCGACACCGAGCAGCAGCTTGCGCACGTCTCCGATGCCGAAGCTCTTCGTTTCCGCGGCGGCGGTGAGCTGCATGCGCAGCCGCAGCCGCCCCGAGACCAGCAGGGCCAGCAGCGACGCCATCGTCATGATGCCGAACCCACCCACCTGGATGAGCGCGAGGATGACGCCTTCGCCGAACCCGCTCCAGTGCGCCCCGGTGTCCACCACGGCGAGCCCGGTCACGCACACGGCGGACGTGGAGGTGAACAGAGCGTCCACGAAATCCGTTGGGACGGGTCCCTCGGAGGCAACGGGCAGCGCCAGAAGGACAGCTCCAACGGCGATCACCGCGGCGAACGCCCAGACCGTGCTGCGGGCGGGATGCGCGGCGAACACGGCCCGCAGCGCCCGCGGCGTACGTGCCACCACCACCATGCCTTTCGTCGCTCCCGTGCTGGTACAGCGGCGTCACCATACCTTGACGCCTTGTTGGCGCTCGCTTAACGGTCTGCTGACCAATCCTCTGGTGGGGCAGACGCTGGAGCGCGGCGCTCGCCTCTCGGCCGCACGCGGGTTGCTCGCCTGCGGCGCCATAGCCGTCGAACAGTTCGCCCGCCGGGTCGACGAGTCCCCATGCGCGGGCATCCTGCGGGCCTCGGGGTGGTGACGGCCGGCGCGGCCGCCTGGGACAGCCGCGTCAGGGATGCTGCTGCTCGTTGGACGAACCGCCTGCCGCGAGACGTTCGTGCAGCAGGTACGACGCGGCGATCACGCCGAGTAGATGCGTGCCGTGCCTGGCGCGGTCGACGACGGCCACCAGTGGGCTACGGCCGGGGCCATGAGAGCCGCCGCTCCAGGGCGGTGTCGTCCGGGGCGGCGGTGGGAGGTGCGGTGACCTGACGGGAAAGACAGTCTCCGACCGTGTGGCCGTGCAGGGCCTGACAGAGTCGGTCCGCGCACTTCTCGTCGACCATGGCCGCGAGGGCCGGGTCCTCGATGCCCTACCAGGGGACGAGAACCTTCACCATCTGGGAGGCAGGCAGGATGGCCTTGGGCTCGCCGTCCCCGTCGAGGACGAGCAGGCCGGGGAGTTTGCGCTAAGCCATCAGCCCGGCCGCCGCCACGGCGTCAGTGTCGACGTTCACCGCTTCGTCAACGACTGCCAGGTCCCGTGCGCGCACCACCTGCTCCTCATCTGCTGAAGTACGTTGCTGACCTCAGCCTCGTACGAGGCGGATGAATGGGCCGGCCTCCGTGACGCGACACCTACGGGGTGGACCGCGCCGGGCGCGGGCCACCCCGTAGGAAGGACCGGGTCAGTCGGTGATCTCGATCCGTCCGTTGGCCGATGCCGGCTCGGTGGTAGGCGCCGGAACGGGCGACTTGCTCCCGCCGGTGATGTTCTTCAGGAGTGCGGCGAGGTCGACTCCGGTGGTGGAGTTGAGCAGTTCGACGCCCTGGGCGACGTTGTCGGCGACCGTACGGGACAGCTGGCTCGCGCCGTCCGTGGAGATCACCGTCATCTTGTCGATCGCGGCCAGCGGCTCGGACGCCTTGGCGACGACCTGCGGCAGCACCTCGACCAGCATCTGCAGCACCGCCGCGTCACCGTACTGCGCGAACGCATCGGCCTTCTTCTGCATGGCCTCCGCCTCCGCGGATCCCTTCGCGCCGATCGCCGCGGCGTCCGCCTCGCCCTCGATCCGTACGGCGTCGGCGAGCGCGGCGCGGTGCGCCTTCTCGCCCTCACCGGTCAGGCGCGAGCGCTGGGCGTCGGCCTCGGCCTGCTTGACCAGGGCGATGCGGCGGGCTTCGGCCTCCTGCTCGGCCTGGTAGCGGGCGGCGTCGGCAGGCTTGCGAACCTTCGTGTCCAACTCCCGGTCGGTGAGCGCGGCCTGACGCTCGGCGACCTTCTCCTGCTCGCTCAGGACCTCCTGGCTGCGGGCGGCCTCGGCGAGCGGTCCCGCCGCGTTCGCCTGGGCGGCGGCCTGGTCCGTCTCGGCCTTGATCTCGGCCTGCTTGAGCGCGAACGTGCGCTGCGCGATCGCGATCTCCTCCTCGGCCTTGAGCCGGGCCTGCTCGGAGGCGCGGCGGGCCACGGCCTCGGCGATGTCGGCCTCCTGCTTGGCGCGGGCGGCCTCGGGCCGGCCGAGGTCCTCGAGGTAGGTGCCCTCGGTGGTGATGTCCTGGATCTGGAACGCGTCCAGGACCAGGCCCTGCCCGGACAGTGACGCCTCGGCCTCCTCGGCGACCTGCCCCGCGAACGCGGCGCGGTCGCGGATGACGTCCTCCACCGACATCCGGCCCACGATCGAGCGCAGGGCACCCGACAACACTTCCTGCGTGAAGCCGACGATGCCGTCCTGCTGCATGAGGAACCGCTGCGCGGCGGCGCGGATCGAGTCCTCGGTGCCGCCGACCTTGACGATGGCGACGCCTTCGAGGTGCGCCTTCACACCGCGCAGGGTGACCGCGCCGCGCACGGCGACCGGGATGTGCCGCGAGGACAGGTCGAGGGTGAACTTCTGCTGGACGAACGGGACGACGAAGACGCCGCCGCCGACCACGACCTTCTGCCCACTGTTGTCGGTGAAGATCCGGCCGGTCTCCGGGTCGGTGGACTTCTTGCCGCGCCGCCCGGTGACGATGAACGCCTCACTGGGGCCGGCGACCTTGTAGCGGGTGATGACGACGAGCGCCAGCAGCACGACGAGTACGACGACTCCGGCTACGGCGATGGTGACAGGGCTCATGGTGGATTCCCCCTCTGCCTCCCGGGGGACGGCAGTCGGTTGGTGGTGGTTCGGGTGGAACGGTGGTCAGCGGTCGACGGAGCGGACCTCGACCGAGGTCGGCGAGAGGATGTCGGCCACCCACACCTCGGCACCGCGGGCGACAGCGGTCGGGCTCTTCGCCGCGAACTTCGCGCTCTGGCCAGCCAGTTGGAGCAGCACCTCGCCGTAGCCGTCGGCCGGGATGGCGGTCACCACGGTGCCCGCGGTGCCGACAAGGTCGTCGCCCCGCGGTGTCGCAGCGGTCTGGTCCCGCATCAGAGCGCGGGTGAGTTTCCAGGTCAGCCAGCCGGCGCCGACTCCTGCTCCGGCACCAACCGCGGTGGCGGCCCCGGCGCCGAGCCCGGTGGTGCCCAGGACGATCGCGCCGCCGAATCCGAGCATCGACACGAAGCCCGCGATCACGGGCAGCGACAGCAGACCGTCGAACACCCCGCCCAGCGCCCCGACTCCGTCGAAGAGCCCTTCCAGGACTCCGTCGAGCGCCAGGGACAGCGCGAGCACGACCAGGCCCGCAATGCCGAGACCGAGAAACAACGTCATGTCACTGGCCTCCCTGGCACCCTTGTTCTGCTTGCTTTCCATGGATGCTTCCACAGTCGGCCACCCGAGATAACTGCCGGTTCTCGGCAATCTTTACGCGTTTTTGATGCCTGCCTGCTCCTGCGGTGGCGGACGTGTGGACGGCCGGTGCGACGGGCTGACACGATCGCATCGCGTTCGGCATGGGTCCGGCGCGTCGGCCGTGACACGTGGGTGGGTGCTGCCCACGAACCGGCGGCGGGTCCGGCGCCCCCGCCTCTACGACCGGGGGCAACTCAGCGTCGCCGCGTCCCGTACGCGGATGCGGCTCGCGGGACCGGACCGAGTTGATGTCGAGGAGGGCGCTGATGGCGACGTGGGGTCTGGTGGTCGAGACGACCGCGGGGATGGGTGAGCGCAAACATCCCGCCGGTTTCGTCATCGGCCATGTGGAGGGGACCCGGGAGGACGCACTCACCGAGTTGGAGCGGCGGGCTCGCGGCTACCAGCCCGAGCATCCGCGCAGCCCGAGGCGGCGCCGCCTGTACCGGCTCGGCGACGGGTTCCTGCTCGTGATCGACGGGTCTTGGCAGTCCTTCAGCACACGGCTCACCGTGGCGGAACTCGTCCAGGACTCGGCGGCCCCGCCACCGATCACCCCCGAGTCAGAGCCGGAGCCTGGACCGGAACCGACAGCGGCGGCTCCCGATCCGCAGGACGCTGTGCCGCCAGCCCTGAATCCGGATCCGCAGCCGACGTACGACGACGGCGTGCCGGTGCGCCCCTCGTGGTGGGGACGCACCGACCTGTCGTAGGAGTCCTCGACGGGCGCGGCGAGGGGTCAACGATGCGCGCGACGGTGGAGCGTTTCGTCGTCCGGGGCCCTGCCGGGCAGATCCCGGGCAAGCACGGCGTCACCTCCTCCGCGCACACGCCTCCGGGGAGCGGTCCGGCAGGCAGGCCCTCGTGAACGCTGCAGGCGTTCGGCAATGCGCCAACGCATCTCACGCCGACATCATGGCCGGGGAGAAGCCGTTGACGGGCGGTGCGGCGACCAAGGCCCGCCCTGCCCGCCGACCAGATCCTCACCACGAGGGAAACGTCCTGTCCCCCACCCACGGGTTGCGTCTGTCATGCCGCGTTCCCAGCATTTGCCGGAATCCAGCAGCCTGGAACACCCCCGGCAGAACTCGCCCTTGCCGCATGCGCTAAGAATGCGGCAAGAGGATGGCACCACGAGTGGGGTGGAGATGGCGTCACAACAGGACGTCCCCGACGAGTATCTGGACGGGTACGTCCAGGTCGTGGCGGACGCCGCGGCCACCGGACGTCGGCTGACCCGCGACGAACTCGACGCGCGCCGCGCGCTGGGCGAGCGCGCCGCCGAGGCGGGCCTGGGTCTGCGCGCTCTGGTCGCCGCGCACTTCACGCAGACCCGCACTGACAAGATCGGGACCAGGGGCACAGTCGACGCCGTCGTCGCGGCCGCCGCTCAGGCCGTCGACGCGTTCGCCGAAGGCTACGAGCGCGCCCAGCGGCAGACCATGCGCCAAGCAGAGGCGGCCCGCCGCGAGTTCATCGACGACCTGCTCTACGGCCGCAGCGACCTCGGACAACTCGCCGAACGTGCCGAGCGGTTCGGCCTGCGCCTGTCCTACGAACACGCCGTCGCCGTGGCCCGCGGCAAGGTCGCCTACGAGGAGGGCGGCGTCGTCCCCCGCGAGGTCGAGCGTGCGGTGATCTCCCGCTTCGGCAACCGGAACATCCTGCTGACGACCAAGGACGGGCGTCTGGTGTGCATCGCGCCCGGCGACCAGGACGAAGTCCTCTCGTACTTCGCCAAGCAGGCGTTCGCCGCCACCGACGGAGGACAGGTCGCCATCGGCCGCCCGCAGTCAGGCCCCGGTGGCGTCGTCCAGTCGTACGAGGAAGCGCTCAACGCCCTCGACCTGGCCGCCCGTCTCGCCCTGGACGCCCCCGTACTGCGCTCGGCCGACCTTCTCGTCTACCCGGTCCTCACCCGCGACCGGCAGGCCATGGCCGATCTGGTCCACAACACCCTCGGGCCACTGCAACGAGCCCGAGGCGGCGCCCAGCCCTTGATCGACACGCTCACCGCATATTTCGACTCCGGATGCGTGGCCGCAGAGTCGGCCCGCCGCCTGGCCTTGAGCGTGCGGGCCTTCACCTACCGTCTCGCCCGCATCCACCAGCTCACCGGCGTTGACCCGTCCGATCCGGTCCACCGCTACACCCTGCAGACCGCAGTGATCGGCGCACGCCTTCTCGACTGGCCCACCCACAACACCTGATGGGAGCACGGCACGGGCAGGGTAAGCGGCTCACCCTGTGGGCGTGACCGATACCGCCGACGTCGCCGGATCTCCGGTGTCCGGGGCAGTGCCTCGCACACGCCCCCGACTGCTGCAGTCGTCTTCGTCGAACCGTATCCGCACCGAGAGCCAGGAGACGCACGTGAAGAAGGCACACACAGGCATGGGCACAGCGGTAGCCGCGCTCCTGATCGGCGCCGCCGCGGCGACCGCATCCGGCGCGCAGTCCTCTCCGCCCACGCCGGATTGGGTCAACGCCGAAGGAGCGGTCGACGAAGGCAGTCTCCCGGAGACTATGCCGCTCATCGGCGCTGACGGCACGGTCGCCAAGGACGCCAACGGCAAGAAGCTGAAGGCCAGGACGCGCGGCCGGGCCCCCGTTGCGCTTCGGTCCGCGCCAAGAGAGCCCGGGAAAAGCGTTCCATTGAAACGGACGCGGACGGGCGGGTAGCCGAGAACGTTCATGTCCTGCCGTCCGCACCGCCTGCTAGCTGCCCCCTACGGTTGGCCTGGGGAAGGGAGAACGGCATGAGCGGAGGCCGACGCGCGTTGCGCCTGCTGGAAGGGCTGTGCGCGGTCATCACGGTGCTCTATGCGGCGCTCTTGGTGTTGTTCGCCAACTATGACGCCCTGCTGATCACTTACAGGAACGGCGACCTCACCTCGACGATCGCGGTGTTCGCGGGAGCATGCGTCGGCTGGCTGAGCCTGCGCCTGGTGCGCTCACCGCGGCGCCCCACAGGAGGGCTGCTCGTCGGTGGCGCGTGCGCCATCGGTCTGGTGGCCGTGGTGTGGTGGACGACTCGCCCCGCGGTGGAAGAGCAGCACGTCACACCCACTCCGGGCACCGGGCGCTCCTGGGAGTCGCAGCCCCCCGACAGCACTCCGGGTACGGCGCCCCCTTCGGCACCGCCGACCGCCGGGCCGTAACTCGCGAGCCAGCTCTCGGCTCCGCACCGCGCGACAGCGCATTCCCGAAAAGCGTAGGACCTCCCATGCCATCGGGGAAGACTGCGATGCCGACGAGCGCCTTGCCGTGCGAAGAGCATCGATTCGATGCGGCAGAGACGCTCGTGCGCAACGGAGTGGATCAGGGGACGTATCCCTCTGCCCAGAACGGCCAACAAAGGCGGTGCAGACCACCACGCCCCTACGAGCGGGGTCCTGGCTGTAACTGTACGACCAGGTGGAAGACCTCCCGCGCCACCTCACGGCTCAACACTTACCGGCTCACTTCAGCAGATCGCGGAATCCCCCCGCCGTTCTCGGGATTCGCCAGCGTCAAACGCGGTCCCCGATGAAGAGCACTGCAGCGGCCACGCCCGTTCCCCGTCTTCCGATGTCATGTCGCGTTACCGGTACCGGGCCGCGTCAGGCGGTCAGAAACGTGAGGACGCCACAATGAACGGCAGGCCCCTATCGGGACACGCCCCGCCGGCCCGGCACCGACAACGCACCATCCCCGGCCAACGGCCGACACTGTGACACCAAGACACCTCGGTCAAAAACCCCGTGAGTCAGACCCCGGACCCGGGACAGCATCCGCCCATCCTCCCGCCCCACGCAGCACCCGCCCCTCTCTGTGCAAACTCGACCGCCGACCGAACTCTGCGACAACTGAGATTCGTTGATGACAGGGAATGCGCTCAAGACAGGCGCAACCGTGACGCCGAAACGGTCGCCTCCGTCGTGGAGTCGCTTCCCGCAACGTTGCTCACCTCGCTGCAACTGGCCGACGCGGCTGACCAGTTGAGCCAGTCCGGACATGGCGCACTGCCCGTCCACGACCCGTCGGACGCCTGCGTGGGCATCCTCACCGCGTGCGGTGGCGGAGTCACTCGCCGAACAGCCCGACGGCGCACCGGCCATAGCCGGCGACCTCGCCGAGTTACCGCCCCGTGTCACCACGGACCAGTAACTCGCCACTGCTCTGCACGCCTTGCTGTCCGTGGCCGGCACCGGGCTGCCGGTCTGGGCCCCTGAGAAGCGCGAGCCGGTCGGCTGGTTGAGTCACCAAGGGGTGCTGCGAGCGCTGCACTCCCCCGAGACGAACCGCGCGCCCGAGCTGGTTCCTCGTAGTAGCCCCGGCACCGTCCTCCCGAACGATGCGCGCGACACCGTCCACGGACAGGGTGGTCGGTATCCGATCCGCCATCGAGGCAGGGGTGCACGATGCTGTTGATCGAGGTCCACGTCCCCCCGGGGAGCGCTCGACGAGCAGGAGCGACAGAGCCTGGCCGGGCGGCTCATCGACGCCTTGATGGCCGAGGAGGACAGTCACGCCATCGAGGTCCTGGACGCACAGCGCACCCTCACGCAGGTCCTGGTGCACGAGCCGGCCACCTGGGTCCTGGGGCAGCGCCCCGCAACCGATCCCGCCGATCCGCCGCGCTACCTGGTGCGTGTCACCCTGCGGCCTCCTCGCGCAAGGAGATGAGCGCACACACCGTGCGCATCATCACCGAAGTGCTGACGGAGTCCGAGCGCACGGCGGGCCGCGATGCCGAGCGGCTGCGCCGCGCACCGCACGCCGTCGTCCTGGTGGACGGCATCAGCGAGGGCGGCATCGGCATCTTCGGCCATGTCATGAGCAGCCTGGACCTCACCGAACTGGTCAGCCGCCCCTACGGCGACGCCACCGGACCCAGCCCTGCTCCCGCCTCCGCATCCGCGCCGGACGGCAGGCTGATCGACCCTGTCTGCGGCATGGCGGTCGACCTGGACGACAGCACGCTCACCCTGGTGCACGACGGCGTGCTGTACGGCTTCTGCCACGGCCTGTGCCGCCGTTTCTTCGCCGACGAACACAGCGTCCCTCTCGGCGGCGCATGACGAGCACATTGCGCGATTCGAGCTATTTTGCATAGTGCAAACACGCGCGCCTCCCCTCTCCGATCGTCCCGCTGCGGTAGTCGTCGACGCGTCAGTCCCGCGTACGACGTCGCTCCTGGAGGCATCGATGGCCGCCGCCCACCGTTCCCTTCTCAAGGCCCGAAAGACCTGGCTCGGCGCGGGCGCCGTCCTCGTCCTGGCCGGGCTCAACGCCCCCGCCGTGCTCGGTGTGGCGCGTGAGAAGTACCACGACTGGGAGATCAACCAGCCTTCGTACAAGGCGGAACGGGGCCACTGGGCGCTCGCGGACCTGCCCGGCGGGCATCAGCTGAACTCGATCCACGCGGTCCTGCTGCGCACCGGCAAGGTATTGCTGATCGCCGGATCGGGCAACGACGTCAAGCAGTTCAACGGCGGCGCCTTCAAGTCCACGCTCTGGGACCCTCGCACCGACACCTTCAAGAAGATCGACACCCCCAAGGACCTGTTCTGCGCGGGGCACGCCCAACTCCCTGATGGAAAAGTCCTGATCGCGGGCGGCACGGCCCGCTATGAGGTACTGAAGGGGGACGTGATGCGGGCAGGTGGCGCCATGCTCGTCAAGAACGAGGACCCCGACCAAGCCCGCTCCCTCCCCAAGGGCACGGTCTTCCGTGCCGCCAACGGCACCGAGTACCGCAGTCAGTTCCCCGTCCACGTACCTGCCGCGAAGAAGACGATCGTCGGGCCTGGCGGCGCTGCGAAGGTCACCGCGAGCCAGGCCCGCGTCTACGTCGAGTCCGCCCTCGATGGCCCGAAGGGCATCACCAACACCACCAAGCAGTACGAGATCGAGGGCCTGCGCGGCGATGACGCCGACAACTTCTACGGCATCGCCAACAAGCTCGGCCTCGACAAGAAGGACTTTCAAGGCATCAAGGATGCCTACGAGTTCGACCCGGTCACCGAGAAATACACCAAGGTCGGCTCGATGAGCGAGGCCCGCTGGTATCCCACCCTGACCACGCTCTCCGACGGCCGGGTCCTGGCCGTGTCCGGGCTCGACGACGTGGGGCAGGTCGTGCCCGGCAAGAACGAGAGCTACGACCCCGCCACCAAGCGCTGGTCGAAGGCGCCGACGCGCTACTTCCCCACCTACCCCTCCTTCTTCGTCACCGGGAAGGAGAAGATCTTCTACTCCGGCTCCAACGCCGGGTACGGCCCCGCAGACAAGGGGCGCTCCCCCGGGCTGTGGAACCTGGCCGACAACACGTTCACCACCGTCGGCGGGCTCAAGGACCCCGACATCCTGGAGACTTCGTCGTCCATGCTGCTGCCGCCCGCGCAGGATCACAAGGTCATGGTCCTCGGCGGAGGCGGCGTGGGCGAGTCGACGAAGGCGACTGCCCGTACTGCGATCGTCGACCTCGATGGCGCCCGCCCCATCTTCAAGGCCGGGCCCGAACTCCCTGAAAAGACCCGGTACTTGAACAGTGTGCTGATGCCGGACGACACCGTGTTCACGACCGGTGGCAGCCGCGGCTACCGCGGCCGCGGCGCCAGCGACATCCTCCGCTCCCAGATCTACGACCCGAAGAAGAACACCTTCACCCCCGCCGCCGCCCCCACCGTCGGCCGCAACTACCACACCGAGGCTCTCCTGCTGCCGGACGGCCGGATCGCCGTCTTCGGCTCCGACCCTCTCTTCTCCGACAAGGCCAACTCCCGCGCCGGGCACTTCGAGCAGCGCGTCGAAGTCTTCGAACCGCCCTACCTCCACCACGGTGACCGTCCCCGACTCACCGCCGCGGCGACCGACGTGCAGCGCGGTGTGCGGCTGGCGCTGCGCACCCCGGACGCCGGACGCATCCAGCACGTACGTCTCATGCGGCCCGGTTCCGCCACTCACGTCACCGACTTCGACCAGCGGTCCATCGCTCTCGACGTCATCCGCCGGGACAAGGACGGCCTGACCGTGAGCGTGCCCGGCGACAACTCCCTCATCCCGTCCGGCTGGTACATGGTCTTCGCCACCGACCGGGACGGCATTCCCTCACAGGCAGCCTGGGTGCACGTACGGTAGGCCACCCCTGGCCGGGGCAGCTCAGGCTCCGCCCGACGTCGCCTCCAGCCGGAACGAGCGCACCACCGCGACCGTGCATCCGCCGACGAACAGGACCGAGAGAGCCGCCAGCCGAAGCTCCGCCCCGCGCAACTCTCCCGGTGTGGCGACGCCCGGGGTGGGGGCTCGCCCGGGGGGGTGTAACACCAGGGGCTGGGTTTCCCCCACCCAAATCGACTCGGCGCAGCCGCGCCACACTTCAGCGCCCGCCGGAACGGCGTCGATGTCCGTGACCGAGCAAACGGAACGCCCGTGTTCGGCCTCCGCCTGAACCGAGGCCACCCGTGCCGGCTCCACACGGCCGCGCTGCTGCAGTACTACCCCGATCGCAACATCCGGCGCCATGAAAGCCAGGCATGCGCCCAGCACCGCGACCAGACCGATCAGCACACGTCCGGCTCGCAGCACCATCAGGTACAGCACCAGGGCGGCGACCACCGTCAGGCCGAGTTCGCCGGTGACCAGACCCCGAGGGCCGCCCCACATCACGGCAAAGGCCGACCCGACGATCACCACTGCCGTGGCGCCCCCAACCGCGAGGCCCTCGGCCAGCAGCCGCCCGGGAATCCCGATGAACTCTGCAGGCCCCCACAGGACGCTCCGCAGGTGCTCGGCGAGACCGGGCGCAGCCGAGCGGCGAGCCGCCGTGCCCTGACGTATCGCTCGCATTCCGAACCCCCTCCCTCATCGGACCCGACGATGTCGCGACCACCTTGCGCGCTGCACCGCCTCGGGCGCGCCGTTCCCGACCGGACGCAACCCGGGCGTCACGCTGCCGGGCCCCGGCAGCCGGACGCAGCCCACCGCTCAGGACACATGCGAGCCCTGCCGTGCCTCAACGCACCCACCACGTGCTGGGCGACTCCGGCGTGCTTGCCGCGGAGCATGACCGTCGGCCGCTCCCGTCACGTGCGGCGTGCACCACGACGGGAGACGGCGCGGTCCTGTCGCCACCGGGTGGCAACGACCACGCGGCGGCGAGGGACGCTCGTTCGCGGCCGTACTTATAGCGGTGTCGTACGTGCCGTGCGGTCATGCAGTCCAGGTCTCCTGTCCTTCGACGATGCGGGCAGGAGACCCGGAATGCTGCTGGTCAGCCTGCCGTCGGTGATTCGCCCCAGCCCAGCGGATACAGGTCCGTGCCCGCGTCCGGAGACGGTGCCAGTGGTTCGCCGCCCGCCTGGTTGAAGTCCGTCAACGCGTCGATGAGCGCCGTTCGCTGCTGCGGGGCGAGCCGCTCGACGATCGACGCGATCTCCTGGCGGCGCCGCGCGGTGACGTCCTCCACCGTGCGGCGACCCTCGTCGGTGAGCCGCAGCAGGGTCTCGCGGCGGTTGTCGGGATTGGTCTGCCGGGCCGCGAGCCCGGCCGCGATCAGCCGGTCGACCATGCGCATCGCCGTCGACGGGGCCACGCCCAACAGCTCGGCCAGCGCGACGAGTTTGGTCTCCCCGCGCGAAGAGAGCACCACCAGCATGCGGAACTGCGGCAGCGTCACCCGGTCCTCGACCTCGGCGAGGGAACGCGCGGACACCGCTACCAACACCCGCGACGCCGTCAGCACCGCACGGGTCACCGCATCCACATCGTCCATGCGCTCCACCGGAGCCGCTTTCCTGGCCATGGCACTTTTCTACCCTGCCCGCGGTGCAGCGCGCCCTCCGCCTCTCGATGTTCATCGTTCACCGTCACCGGTAGCGCAGCAGCATGGCCGCGTCGTCGTGCAAGGGGCCGCTGGCGTGCCGTACCACGTCCTCGCGCAGCGCCTCGAGCGCGGCCTCGGCCTCGGGGCTCTTGAGCAGGCCGGCCCGCTCTTCCAGGGGGAAGAAGGTGCCGTCCGCGTCGCGGGCCTCGGTCACGCCGTCGGTGTAGAACAGGAGTTGATCGCCCGGGGCGAAGTCGACGCGGCAGGAGCGGGGTGGCTCGCCTCCGTGCGTGCCCAGGCCGAGCGGAAGTGCGTAGGCGGGCGGGCGGGCGGGGGAAGTCGACGCAGCCGTCGGAGCGTACGAGCATCGGGGCCGGATGCCCGCAGTTCAGCAACACTGCGGCCCGCTCCTCGACCCGCGCCTCGGCGAGGACCGCGGTCACGAACTTCTCGCCGTTCGCCTCCCGGGCCACACTGCGCTCCAGACGGGCGGCGAGAGCGACCAGGTCCGGCTCGTCGTGCGCCGCCTCACGAAAGGCGCCCAGCACCAGCGCCGCCGTCTCCACCGCGGCAAGTCTCTTGCCCTGCACATCTCCAACGATCACCCGCACGCCGTACGGGGAGGCCACGACCTCGTACAGGTCACCACCGATCCGCGCCTCCGCGACCGCGGAGGTATAGGAGACAGCGACCTGCAGCGGTCCCGCGCTCCGCGGCACCGGGCGCAACAGCACCCGCTGCGCCACTTCGGCGATCGAGCGCACACTGGCCAGTTCCACCTCGCGTCGCCCGCGCATCACCGCGGCCGTGACACCCGCAGCGGTCACCCCCACCACGGACGCCATCGCCGTATAGCCGCGCCGGCTGTCGAAGAGACCGTCGTACGCACCGAGCCCCACGCACAGCAGCAGCGCCACGACTCCAATCAGCGCGGTGCGCCGCCACGTACCGATCAGCCCGGCGAAGGCAGGCCCGAGCGACACCAGCGGGAGGAACCCCACCCCGGGACCGGCCGTGAGGTCCACGACGGTCACGACCGCCATCACCACAACCGGCAACCAGGAAAGGACGACGCGTCCCTCCTCGTGCTCCGCAGTAGTCATGGCGCTCCCGGCAGTGTCGTCACAAGCTGCGAGCCGCCTTCGCCGAGCGACCCTCCCTCACATTTAGACTATGCAAAGATTGCACCCACTAAGGGAAGAAGCAGGACGCTCGTTATCCGATCGATTCCGACACGCGGCCCCCAAGAAGGGCGACGCCATGACGGCAGAACAGCGCGCCACGGACCGGCAACCACCCCTGCGGCGGCCCCAACTGCCGCGCGGATGGCGGCGACGCCTGGCCCGCCTTCCCGTCGGCCTCTACCGCGTGGGGCTCGGCTTCCTGTTCGGCAAGCGCCTCCTGCTCCTGCACCACATCGGACGCGTCAGCGGGCTCGACCGGACCGTGGTCCTGGAGGCCGTCGCCCACGATCCCGAGCAGGGCAGTTGGACCCTCGCATCCGGGTTCGGCCCCACATCCGCCTGGTACCAGAACCTCCGCAAGACGCCCAAGACCTCGATCCAGGTCGGCAACCGCCACCACGCCGTCACCGCCCACTTCCTCACCGAGGCCGAGGGCGGCGAGATCATGGCTCGCTACGCGCCGCTCCATCCACGCGCGGCAAGGCGCCTGTGCGCGTTCGTGGGCTTCGACGTCGACGGCAGCGTGGAGTCATACCGCCAGGCAGGCCGCCAGATCCCCTTCGTGCGTCTCGACGCCGCGCCCGACCGGCCGCTGCCGTGATACCCGACGCAGCATCCGAGTCCGACGACGGGTGGCAGCCGTTCCCCTCGGACACGAGCAGGCCATCCGTCGCTCCGCCCCCAAAGCAGTCACGTCCTGTCGACCGGTACGTCGAGCTCGCCGTGTTCGCCGAACCAGCGGGCCAGTTTCCCTCGTCGGCCGATCGCCCGTAGACGCCGTTCCGCACGGTCGCGTACGGCAGACGTGGTCACCAGCAGGAGTTGATCGCGCGCGCGGAGCACGGTGTCACCGTGAGGGACGAGGCTGGCGCCGTCACGGACGATCAAGGTGACCACGGTGGGTGGGGGTAGGCGCAGTTCGAAGACGGCCACCCCCTGAAGCTTCGAACCTTCCGGGACGGCCACGGTGAGCAGGTCGGCATCCAGTACGTCCAGCGGTGCCGTCTCGACCTGGATCTCGCGTAGCGCACCGGGCCGGGTCAGGCCCAGCAGACGTGCCATGGCGGGGAGGCTTGGCCCCTGGACGAGGGTGTAGGTGACGACCAGGACGAACACGATGTTGAGTACGTCGCGTGCCCCGCTGACGCCTTCGACGATGGGGAAGGAAGCCAGCACGATCGGTACCGCACCGCGCAGTCCGGCCCACGAGATGAAGGCTTGCTCTCGCCACGGAATTCCGAAGGGCAGCAGGCACAGCAGGACTGACAGGGGCCGGGCGGCCAGGAGCAGAACCAGACCGACGCCGAGGGCCGGCAGCACGGCGTCGGGCAGCTCGCTGGGGGTGACGAGCAGCCCGAGCATGACGAACAGCCCGATCTGCGCCAGCCATCCCGCCCCTTCGGCGAAGGAACGCGTGGCGGCGCGGTGCGGTAGGTTCGAGTTGCCCAGCACCAACCCGGCCAGATAGGCGGCGAGGATGCCGCTGGCCCCGATCACCCCGGCGGCGGCGAAGGCAGTGACGCCCAATCCGACCGTGGCCAGCGGATAGAGCCCGGTGGCGGGCAGGGCGATATGCCGGAGCGCGGCCACACCGGCTCGCCCGACGAGTACGCCGAGCACACCGCCCACGGTCAACTGATAGACCAGCGTCCCGGCCAGCGAGCCCGGGCTCGGCAGGCCCTCGGCGGCGCCACTACTGAACACGAGCACCAGGATGATCGTGGGAGCGTCATTGAATCCTGACTCGGCTTCCAGCAGGCCGGTGACCTTCCGCGGCAGCGGCACAGCCCGCAACACGGCGAAGACCGCGGCGGCATCGGTCGAGGAAACGATCGCCCCCAGCAGCAGAGCCGGCGTCCAGTCCACGCCGAGCAGCAGATGCGCACCCACGGCGGTGACCAGCATGCAGATGCCGACACCGGCGGTCGCCAGCACGCCGGCCGGCGCCAGCAGACGGCGGATGTCGCCCCAGGCGGTGGTCAAGCCTCCGTCGACAAGGATGACGGCCAGCGCGGCCGTGCCCAACGACTGGGCGAGTTGCGCGTCGTCGAAGTCCAGCCCGATCCCGTCCTCACCGACGAGGACCCCCACAGCGAGGAACAGCAGCAGACTCGGAAGGCCAAGACGGCCGGCCAGACGGGCACCGGCGATGCTGGCCAGCAGAATGAGGGAGGCGATGAGCAGCGACAGATACAGCTGCGGCAACGTCACCGGGCCCTGCCCCTTCCCCCGAAGCCGGCGGTCAAAGCCCCACTCACCGCGGGGTAAGCAAGTGCTCCATGAGGCGGGCCGCCGTGATCGCGCCAGTCGTGCGCGTGCCACGGCCGTCCGACTCCACGACCGCCACCAGAGGTGTGTGCGTACGCACCATCAGCGCGGCAATCTCCATCGCGCTGGCACCAGGCCCCACCACGGTGGGCAGAATGCGGCGTGGCGGCAGCCACTGCGCCACCGTCATGCCGCTCAGCTGTTCGGTGAGCATCTCAAGATCGGTGTCCCCGGCCTTGACGGCCAACGACGGTTCGTCGAGCACGAAATCGGGCACCGCCACCCTCAGCAGCTGCGATCCCGGCACGATCGCGTAAGGCCGCTGATCACGGTCGAGAACGAGCAGCGCGGGCAGCTTGCGCTCGACGAACAGACGGGCCGCGTCGACGGCATCATCATCCGTGCTCACGGTCGGGTACGGCTCAGCCAGGTCATGTGCGCGCATCTGCGGGCTCCTCACCGACCAGCCGAAGACCCCACACCTCGAGCGAGGTGAACTCCAACTGGACATGCGATTGTTGGGATTTTCCGACCGCCGACCAGACTTCCCGGCACACCACCGAGGACTCTACTGCCACTCCGCGTTCGCTTGGCAACTCATCGTTACTGGTGGTGGGTTTCTCGGCCGCCGCAACGCCCCCGGTAGTCGTGCACTGCTCTCCCTGCAGCTGCGGGACCCCAGCGGACGAATCGCCCGCTCATTGCGCGTCAAGGTCTGTCAAGGGGGCGTAAAGCCCGTGTAGGGTCCGCCGTGGAGTGCCGGGAAGCCTGGTCGGCGATGCAGGGACAAGTCTCTTCGCCGATCGAGGTGTTGATCATGCTGGCTGTTCAGTCGCCTGCGGCGGGCGCTGCCATCCGGGAACTCACCGGTGCCGCGAAGGACCGCACGGCCACTGCCGGCGAACTGCGGGCCCCTCCGCCTCGGAACAGCTGCCCTTCGCCCGCCTTGGCCACGACCGTGGCCAAGGCTGAGCACTATCCGCGGGTCAGCACGGCCGACGATGCGACGAGCGCCCGGCCGCTGGCCGATCACCGGCTCCCGGCTCTGCACGTAGTCGACTCCGACGGCCGACCGTACGCCACAGTGCCAGGGTCCGAGCTGGTGGGCCTATTGGTTCCCGACGACATACAGGAGGAACCGGCCGGCGGACGGATCCGGCTCATCGGCGCCATCACGGCTGCCCGCCTGGCGGAACAATTCATCGGAGAATCGTGAACGACTGGGACAGCTGGGCGGCCATCGCCGTATTCGTCGGCGCGTACGCGCTGATCATCAGCGAGAAGATCCACCGGGTCGCCGCGGCGCTCGGCGGCGCGGCACTGATGTTGGCGATCGGCGCGACCGACGACAAATCGGCCTTCTACTCCGAACATTCGGGCGTCGACTGGAACGTCATCTTCCTGCTGATGGGCATGATGATGATCGTCGGGGTACTGAAGAGGACAGGGCTGTTCGAGTACCTGGCCATCTGGTCCGTCAA
This sequence comes from Streptomyces sp. NPDC059037, assembly GCF_042740015.1. NCBI lineage: Bacteria > Bacillati > Actinomycetota > Actinomycetes > Kitasatosporales > Streptomycetaceae > Streptomyces > Streptomyces sp. NPDC059037. The sequence continues at coordinate 39,045 of NZ_JBHYIG010000014.1, read as the reverse complement.
GCGCGCCAAAGCGAAGCCTTTCCGAGTGATGGTGATGCTGGTCGTGATCACCGCCGTGGCCTCGGCACTCCTGGACAACGTCACCACGGTGCTGTTGATCGCCCCGGTCACCTTCCTGGTGTGCGAGCGGCTCGCGCTGCCGGTGGCGCCGTTCCTGATCGCCGAAGTTTTGGCCTCCAACATCGGCGGTATGGCCACCCTGGTCGGCGACCCGCCCAACATCATCATTGCCAGCCGGGCCGACCTGAGCTTCAACGACTTCCTCGTCCACCTGGCCCCGCTGTCCGCAGTGCTGGTGCTGGTGCTGATCGCGCTGTGCCGCTTCATGTTCCGCAAGACCTTCGTCTACGACGAGGCCCGCGCCGAAGCGATCATGGAACTGGAGGAGCGCGAAGCGATCCACCACCCACGCCTGCTCATCCAGGGACTGGCCGTCCTGGTGCTGGTGATGGCGGGATTCGTGCTGCACCCGGTGCTGCACTACGAGCCCAGCGTCGTCGCCCTGCTCGGCGCCGGACTCCTCATCGCCATCTCCACGGTCGAGACCGGGGAAGTCCTCCGTGAGGTCGAGTGGCCCACCCTCGCCTTCTTCGCCGGACTCTTCATCATGATCGGCGGACTCATCGAGACCGGCGTCATCGGCGAGATCTCCACAGCACTTGCCGACACCATCGGCGGCAGCGAACTGGGCGGCTCCATGTTGCTCCTCAGTGCCTCCGCCAGCCTCTCCGGCATCATCGACAACATTCCCTACGTCGCCACCATGGCACCCATCACCAGCGACCTGGTCGAATCCATGGGCGGCTCCGGCCCCCACATCATGTGGTGGGCCCTGGCCATCGGCGCCGACCTCGGCGGCAACGCCACCGCCATCGGCGCAAGCGCCAACGTCGTCGTCCTCGGCATCGCCGAACGCAACCGACAGCCCATCAGCTTCTGGCAGTTCACCAAATACGGCCTCGTCGTCACCGCCGTCACCGTGACCATCTCAGCCGGCTACGTGTGGCTGCGCTACTTCGCCCTCGCCTGACCGGTGCACCGCAGGGCTCAACTCCGGTCACCGCAGTCCGGAAGCAGTGAACACGCCCCGGCCCGTCTCACCGTCAACCCGCCGTGCCAGCTGCTCCAGCACTCTCGCCCCGCACAACAGGCTCCCACTCTCATGGGAGTGACGAGCTCCCCGCTCCAGCAGGTGCCAGAGCATGGGATTGGCGGTGAGCACCCGCGGGTCCAGGACCATCCGATTACCGCGTGTATCACTCAGAACGAGCCGTTGCGCCACGCCGTCCCAAACCCTCACTGCTGTCAGCAAGTTCGTATGCACCCACCGCGTACGGAACAGCCCCCGCGAAGACATCCAGCCCTCGCCCGCGCGCACTCGGCGCGGCAACAGCACGACACAGAGCAGACACCCCAATACACCCCACAGGCCGACCCGCATCCCCGACAAGTGCCCGCTCCCCCAGTCGAGCAGCACCAGCGCCCCACACAGCACCACGCCTGCACCCACAGCGCACCGCAGCTCATCTGACCAGCCGCGATCCTGCGCGAGCACGACGGCCGCCCCCTCGCCGCGACCGCTCTCCGGTGGGGCTGATCGCCCGAATCGCCGTCCCATACCGCCCACGGTAGGAACTCCCCCGCCTCCTGTCCCTACTTGCGACGGGAATCGGGCGACCGCTTCACCCAGATGATCAGCCACCCCACCGCGACCGCGTTCACTGAAGTCGGCGCAGATCCGCAACTTGTCGAAGCTCTCCAACGAAGGGTTGCCCTGTGCAAGGATGGCCCGGGGAGGACCTGTAAAGGACACTCCTGGAGCGCCGGGAAGTCTGGTCGGCAACCTGTTCCGAGCTGCATACGGGAGCCGCCGATGTTCGCCGCCGACCTCGCCAACCCATGCCAGACCGTGGATGTCGACTGCGACGCTGTGGTCGCGGCGCGTCTGCTCGCCATCAGCCCGGAACCGTATCTGGTCCTTGTGGACTCGGCCGGTGAGCCATGTGGGCTCGTCCAGGCTCAGGAAGTTCTCCGCCATCTGCTGCCGGAATCCTTGACCGTTCATGCCGGGCTGATCTCCCTGTCGGGGCCCTTCGCCCAGGTCCAGCGAGACCGTGCACTGGGCGGCAGATCACTCGGCGATCTGCTTCCTGGGCCACGTCAGCCACTGACTGTCGCCCCCGACAGCGACGTCTCCCAGGTCTTCATCCGGCTGACGCGTACGGACAGCCCCGCGGCCGTCGTCCTTGACCGCACCGGGGGGCGCCCGCAGGTCTGCGGGATCGTCACAGCGCAGCGCCTGCTGCGTGTCCTCCTTGAGGAACGCGGCCACCGTCACGATGAACTACAGGACTCTGTCTCGGCGGTGCTGACCGCCTCCCGCCTCCTGGTCGCCGTGTCCGCCCGCTCCTTGGCCGAGGTGGAGGAGACCCTGACTCTCCTGCAGTTCCGGCTGATGGTCGTCCTAGGGGTCAACGAATCAGCGACGGCGCCGCACCTGGCCGACCTGCTGGGGGCAGAGGAGAGGGTCGTTCGGCGCCTCATGGGCACTTTGAACTCCTCCGGCCTGCTCCAGCCCTCTGTACAGCGGCGCGACGACGCCGAAACGGCTGTCGTGTTGTCGCCGCGCGGACAAGACCTCGTGCACAACGTCACCCGCCGCCGGATGGAGGCCATCACCCGCATCCTGGAGTCGATGCCGGACGTTCAGCGCGCCGCTCTCGTTCCGGCGCTGCGCTCGTTCGCCAAAGCGGCGGGTGAGCCCTCGGTCGAGCTGCTCGCGGCGACCCTGCAAGTCTGACCGGGGTGCTGTGTGCCTGCGACAAACACCCAGGGATTCATTTTGCATAATGCAAGGGTTGAAAGGGCCGCGCCATCGTGGTGACAGGATTCGTCTGGCCCACCCGGAGCGACAGGCGAGAGGGAGGGACCATGTACGCGGGCAGGGCGTTCGAGGGAAGGACCGCAGCGGCAGCGGAAGCCCGCGCGGTGGCCACCGATTTCCTCGACGAGGCACGTGGGAACGGTGTGCCGGTGCCCATAACGGCCCAGGGAACGGTCTGGTTCGTGGTGTCCGAGCTGGTGGCCAACGCGGGTCGGCATGCTGCCGGGCCCTGCGTCCTGGAACTGGAGCTGAGCGAACAGGTCCTGGAGATCAGCGTCTGGGAAACGGCCCCCACCCTCCGCGAGCCGACGGACTCCGCCCGGGCACCGAGCAGGAAGCGCGGTCTGGAGGTCATTCGCGAGCTGTGCCTCGCCGTGGCCGTGGAACGGAGCGCGGGCGGCAAACGAGTCCGGGCCCGGGTACCTCTCTCGTGAGGGGCAGAGCGATCGACTCCGCCTCCGACAGCCCAGCGCCGCAAGCCTCGTCCGGTGGCTGCGATCCGATATCGGGCAAGCCACCGGGCGCTCCCGCCGGACAAATCCTCATAGAGCACACACCGAGGGGGGCGCCGTGGAAGGCTGCTCGTCGCCGAAGGAGCACCACGGGAGCGCGCCATGACCGACAGTAAGCCGCCGCACCTCACCGCTCTGGCGGTCCTTCCCTTCGTCGTGATGGTGATCGTCACCGCCGTGGATGTCGGCGCCGGTCCGGGCGTGGGCTATCTGCCTCTGGTGTCGCTCGGTCCCGCCTTCGCGGGCCTGGTCGGCGGCTGGCGGCGTACGGCGCTCATCGGGGCGTCGGCTCTGCTGCTGTGCACCGCACTCGGCATCTACAACGAGTCCTACTCGCAGCGCCGCCTCTACACCGCGATGGCCTCGGTGGCAGGGGTGACCGCGGCAGGGATCGCGGCGGCGATGATGCGCCAGCGCCGAGAGGCCGAACTGGCCAGCGTCCGCTCCATCGCGGAGGTCGCCCAGCGGGTGCTGCTGCGGCCGGTGCCACGCAGCGCCGGGCCCCTTCGGATCGCCTCTTCGTACACCTCCGCTGTCGCCGAGGCCCGCATCGGCGGCGACCTGTACGAGGTCGTCGTCTCCCCACAGGGAGTCCGCGTCATCGTGGGCGACGTCCAGGGCAAGGGCCTCGATGCGGTGGAAACCGCGGCTCTCGTCCTCGGCGCGTTCCGCGAGGCAGCGCACGAGGAACCGGATCTGACGAGCGTCGGCGCCCGCGTGGAGCGTGTGGTCAACCGCGAGCTGCAGGGAGAGAAGTTTGTGACGGCGATACTCGCCGAGGTGGCCGACCGGCACACGATCAAACTGCTCAATTACGGCCACCCTGCACCCATGGTCGTACGGCCGAACGGCACGACGCGCTTCCCCGAACCGCCCCGATACGCGCTGCCACTGGGTCTGGGCCTCCTTGCCGCCGCGGGACCTGAGCCCTACGAGACGGACTTCGCACCGGGCGACCAAGTCCTGCTCTACACCGACGGCGTCACCGAGACCCGAGACCGCACCGGCGCCTTCTATCCACTCGGGGAGCACTCCTTCCTGCTCAAGGACCCAGATCCGGAGGCTGCTCTTCACGCAGTCCGCGCCGAGCTCGTACAGCATGCGGAGGGGCCGCTACACGATGACGCGGCGATGCTGCTGTTGCGCTACCAGGAGCACTGAGCAAGTCAGTCGAAGGGTTCGGCCGGGCGCTGATCCGCCGGTCGGTAGACGGGCGGATCTTGCCGACCGGTCGCCGAGCGGGCCATGCTCGTCCCATGGTCCGCATCAGTCACTCGGTGACCGTCGCCGCCGTTCCGCGCTCCTGGACCCACCAAGCCCTTTCCCTCTTCTACGGGTTGGCGCGTGAGACGCACACCGAGAAGGAGGAGGTGCTGCTGCCCGGGAACGGGAACCGTGCCGTGCCCGGCCTGCGGCTCGTGCAGGGCCGGCATCTTTCACCAGGGGCGGTGTACGAAGTCGACGACGCCGAGCAGGCGCAGGTGCGCGTCACGGTGCGGGAGTTCGACCGGAGGTCGGCACTGCGGGTGGAATGCGTCGTCCGGGATGAGGAGACGGGTTCGCTCACCGTGCTGGAGTGCTCGCTCACGAGCGTCGACCGGCCTCACAGAGCCGAGATGAGGGGCAGTTTGCTCCTCGGCGGCAAGTGGCGGTCACTGGCCAAGGCGACGGGCGGAGCCGAACTCGGTCTGGAGAATTGGTGGGCATCGGCAGCGGGCAGGCGTTCGCATGCCCCGGCCCTTCGAGGCCACCTGGATCACCGCCTCGCCAAAGCCACCGTACGGGCAGTACCCCGCCCCTGCGACGATGGGCGATGGGACATGCGGGTCACGTTGTCGGTACGAGGCCGCTCGCTCCTGCGCCCCTTGGTCTCCGCCGGACTGCTGCTGACCCGCCGACCACTCGGCCGCGCCCTGGCCGATCTGTTGGACGGCCTGGCCCGGCAGTGGAACGAGCACGTTCCGCACGCCACGGCTCATCAGGACATGGGGCAGCTGCGCGAGCGATTCCTGGCCCGGGCCACCGACACCGCATGAGTACGGCTCAGAACCGCTGGTTCGGCCAGTCGAGCAGGCGGGCGCCGATGGCCGCGGTCTGGAGGGTGTAGCGGTGCACGGGGTCGGCGGGGTTGGCGCCGGTGAGCTTGTGGATACGCTCCAGGCGGTATGTCAGGGCACGCACGCTGAGGGAGAGGCGGCGGGCCGATTCCGCTGCCACGCAGCCGGAGTCGAAGACTGTGGCGAGGGTGTCGATGAGCGGCTTCGCTCCGCCGCGGGCTCGTTGGAGCGGGCCGAGGGTGTTGACCACCAGGTCGGCCATGGCCTGCCGGTCGCAGGTGAGGACGGGGTAGACCAGGAGCTCGGCGGCCCGCAGTACGGGGGCATCGAATTCCAGGCGGTGGGCCAGGTCGAGGGCGTTGAGGGCTTCCTCGTAGGAGTGGACGACGCCGCCGGGGCCGGGCTGCGGGCGGCCGATGGCGACGCGGCCTCCGTCGGTGGCGGCGTACGCCTGCTTGGCGAAGTGGGCGAGGACCTCGTCCTGGTCGCCGGGGGCGATACAGATCAGGCGGCCGTCCTTGGTGGTGAGCAGGATGCTGCGGTCCCCGAACCGGCTGATGAGGGCGCGTTCGACCTCGCGGGGCACGGCGTCGCCTTCGTCGTACGGGGTCTCGCCCTGGGCGACGGCGACGGCATGCTGTGGGACAGGCGCAGCCCGAAGCGCTCCGCGCGCTGAGCGAGCAGGCCCAGGTCGCTGCGGTCGTAGAATAGATCGTCGATGAACTCCCGCCGGGCGGCGACCTCTTGGCGTAAGGCCAGACGCTGGGCGCGTTCGTAGCCCTCGGCGAAGGCGTCCACCGCCTGCTCGACGGCGGCCAGCACGCCGTCGGCCGAAGACGGATTGGCGGGCCACTCAGCCCTGGTCGCGGCCAGGTGAGCACCGATCAGTTCGCGTAGGCCGTGGCCTGCCTCCGCCGCGCGCTCACCCAGCACGCGGCGCGAGTTCAACTCGTCACGCGTCAGTCGGCGTCCGGTCGCCGAGGCGTCGGCGAGGATACGGGCGTACCCCTGCAGATGTTCGTCATGTTCGCCGTGGTTGGCCATGTCAGTCCCTGATCGGTTGGTCGTACGCCGACGTCGCGGATGAGCGGAAGGGGTGGTGCGCGTCGACGGAAGCATTGTCATGGGCGACTGGCGTGCCGGGCCGCCGGGTTGGCGAGTGCGTGGCGTGGGTCTGTGGCGCGGGTGATGGCGGTCTCGACCGAGGCGACCCGGTCGGCGAGAAGATCTAGTGCGGCGACCGCGCGGACCAGCGAGTCCTCTTCGGGGCCGCCGAGCACGGTGGCCCTGACATGGGTCGCCTTGATTTCGGCCCAGCGTTCCGACTGCTCCCGGGTGAGCGTGCCGCGCAGCTCCGCCAGTTTCAGCAGGTTCGCCTCGGTGCCGGTGGTGAGGGTCTGGGCCTCGCCCGTGTAGTGGTCGTCGATGAGGGCGGCGAGTTCGGTGTCGTTCATGACGGGGTCGATCCTGGCGGCGATCTTGTTCATGTTGCGGTAGGAGCCCTGGAGTTGGAAGGGCGGTTCGGTACGGGTGGTGTCCGTCTGGCCCGCGGACGCGATGTAGGCGGCATTGACCGCGAGGACGGTCGCACGCGCGGTGAGCAGGTGCCGAAGGACAGCGACGATGCGCTCCACTTCGGCGGGGGCGTAGGGGTGGGCGAGCCGGTCGGGGCGCGCGGCGGGGTCGTTCTCGGCGATGCGGATCAGGAGGTCGAGGTCGGCGCGGTCGCGCCCGGCGAGCGGGGCGAGGACCGGGTTCGCGGTCAGGGCGTTCTCGACGAAGCTGTCGGCGAAGGCGTCTTCCTTGCCGGTCAGGACGTCGCCGAGGTTCCAGACGTCGGCGCGGTTGGCGAGCATGTCGGGGACGCGGAAGCGTCCGCCGGACTCGGTGTAGGGGTTGCCCGCCATGCAGACCGCGAAGCGCTTGCCCCGCAGGTCGTACGTGCGTGACGTGCCGTTCCAGACGCCTTCCATGCGGCGCTGGGCGTCGCACAGCGAGATGAACTTCTGCAGCAGCTCGGGCGAGGTGTGCTGGATGTCGTCGAGGTAGAGGAGAACGTTGTTGCCCGCCTCCAGCGCAAAGTTGACCTTGTCGATCTCCTGGCGTGCGGTCGCGTTCGGGGCTTCGGCGGGGTCGAGGGAGGTGACGCCGCGGCCGAGCGCGGGACCGTTGACCTTGACCAGGACGAGACCGAGGCGGTCGGCGACGTACTCCATGAGCGTCGTCTTGCCGTAGCCGGGCGGCGAGACGAGCAGCAGCAGCCCGCCCGAGCCGCCGAACTGCTTGCCGAGGCTGTCTCCGATCAGCGGCATGTAGACCTCGTCGATGAGGCGGTTGCGGACGAAGGTGGACATGACCTTGGGTCGGTACTCGTCCAGGCGCAGCCGCCTCCGTTCGCCCCCGACCAGTGCGGTGCGCCGGGCCTGGTAGGCGCGGAAGCCCGGCACGGTGTCGGCGCGGAAGTCGCGGGTGCGGGCGAGGAGTTCATCGATGCGGACCGTGAGGCGGCGCCCTTCGATGCGGGGGTGGGTGCCGAGGAGGCCCTCGATGATCTCGGCGTGCGGGGCCGCGTGCTCGTAGCGCTCCAGGTCCGGGCAGAGTTCGACAGCGACCGCTTCCGCCAGGTCACCGTCGCTTTCTCCGGTGGTGGCGGTGTACGCGTGGAGCCATGCCTCGACGAGCTGGCGCCGTGCGTGCAGGTTGGTGATGCCGGCCAGGTCGGCCTCGTAGGCCGGGCCGTCCACCCTACGGCGGAACTTGTCGAGCAGCGTGCGGGTGGACTCCGTGGTGACGAATCCGGCGGGCCCGGTGGTGAGTTCCTCGAAGAGGTATGCGGCGGCCGGTGCGCCGATCCGCTGGGCGAGCTCCGCGCACAGGTCGTCGATGGCGGGTGCGAGCCCGAAGGTGTCGCGGGCGCGGGCCAGGGACACCGCGCGGCGGGTCCAGAGCTCGCGCTCCGCGGGACCCGTGTCGTGGGTCCAGAACAGCTGTGCCGTGGCGCGTGCTTCGGGCGTGTGGCGCAGCGGGCCCGCCGCGGTGTGCAGGCGCAGGAGCGCGCCGAGGATCAGTGTCGCGTCGTGGTCGTGGACGCCCCTTTCGTAGCCTTCGTCGTACGCCGCCTCCGCCGCCGCGTGCACGAGTGCGGCCAGGTCGTCGCTGTCGATGAGGGCCTGCGCGCCCCGCTCGGACAGGAGGCGGGCTGCCAGGTGTTCGGCGCGGTAGACCTCGGCGGTCTCGGACGGCAGGAGCTGGTCCCAGTAGGGGCGCAGCTCGGCGAAGGCCAGGTCGGTCACGGGGGCGCGGTAGTCGGTGCCGGTCAGCGCGAAGGCCATGCCGTCGCCGTCCGCGGTCGGGACGAGCGTCAGGTCGAGGGGCTGGGTGTTGACCGCGAAGCGATGGCGGCCGAGGCGGATGGTGTCGCCGCCGTCCGCGTACAGCTCGGTGCGGTCGCGTAGGGCGCGGGCGGCTTCCTGGCGGGCGGACTCGAGGCGGCCGGTGAGCTCTTCGGCCCGTACCTGGTCGTCGAGTTCGCGCAGATCGTCGATGGTACGGCGCACCTTGGCGACCATCGGGTCAGAGGCGAAGTACGTGTTGATCTCATCGGCGGAGACGAGCGTGGCCAGGCGGCGCGCGACCGTGTCGAGGACGCGGGCGGCAGAGCCGGCGAGGCGTTCGGCGTGCCGGGCGCGGGTGTCGGCAAGGGTCTGCTTGCGGGCGGCGAACGCCTCGTAGACCTCGGTGCGCTTGGCGTCGAGGGCGGCGAGGAAGTCGTCGGAGTCCGCGAACCGGCCTTCCAGGTTCTCCAGTTGGAGGAGGAGGCGGGCGAGCTGGTCGTCGCAGGTCTCGGGGGTCGTGGCGGCGGCGAGTGCGCCGGTGACGGCCTGACCGAGCAGGGAGAACTCGGCGGCGAACTCGGCCCGCCCCTCGTGCGCGGTCAGTTCGCGGCGGCGGGCGTCCAGCGTGGCGCGGGCGCGGTTGACGCCCGCGAGGACCTCGGCGATGCGCTCAAGGATGGCGGTGCGGACGGTGGCGTCACCGATGTCGAGTCCGGCGACGACCTCGGTGACGGTCTGGAGCTGCTCCGTCAGCTGCTGGAGCCGGTCCGTGAGGGGCGCCGCCTCGGCGACCGTGGCCAGCGCGTCGGCGTCGGTGGTCAGTTGCTCGATGTCGGCGTGGTACGCGGCGAAGGCGTCCGGGCGTTCCAGGAAGGCGACGGCGCGCTGCCCGGCCGACGCGATGTCGCCCGACAGATTGCCGGCGAGGGAGTCGATGCGGTCCCCGTCGGCGTACCGCATGTCCTTCAGGGTCAGCAAGTGGCCCTGGGCGCGGCGAAGTTCGGTGATGCGCTCCACCCATTCGGGCGCGGCCCGCGGGGCCTCACCGCGGATGCGGCGGACGAGCGCGGCGATGCGGGCGGCCGATTCGGCGAGTGCCTCGGCGGCCTGCCGGGTCAGGGCTTGCACGGCCTCGAACTCGGCGAGGACCTGCTCCGCGGTGGCACGCACGGCGTCCAGTGGGGTCCGTAGGTCCCCCAACTCGCCGTTGCCCAGCCAGTGGTAGGAGTCGGCGGCCCGTACGCAGGACGCGGCGAGCGCCTCGTAGACCTCGGCGGTGTGTGTGGTCCCGGTGACGGCGCGGGCGATGGAGAGGCAGTCCGAGATGCCGCGAACGAGGTCGGCGTTGCCGATGCGGGCCAGGGGCCCCTCCCCCGCCGGCTGGGCGGCGGCGTGGGTGTCCGATACGTACGGGGACTGCCACAGCTGCAGCGGGTGGACGCGGGCGGGTTCGTCGGAGTCGGCGCGCAGCACGGCCAGCGTGCCGTCGTCGAAGAGCGCGTAGCCGTGACAGGAGAGCGGGGTCGCCACCTCCTTGCGGATCATGTTGTACGGCAGGAGCAAGCTGCGGCCTTCCACGCGCGCGTGGAAGGCGAAGAGCACGTCCTCGCCGTTGGGTGAGCGCACCGTGCGCTCGTACTCCAGGCCATCGGTGTCGAGCGCGTCGAAGGTCTTGTATGTGCCCGTGGCCAGGTAGTAGCCGCCGGGGAAGACGATGCCCTGGTCCTCGGGCAGGCGGCGGCACGCCTGCCCGATGCCGTCGAGGCGGACGACGGTCTTGGTCAGGGTGTTGAAGACGAGGTGGCGCCAGACGTGCTCCTTGTAGGGGCGTACGCGCAGCAGGATCAGCGCGCCCACGCGCGCGTGCGCCATGTCCGCGTCGGCCAGGGACTGCAGCGGCTCGTCGACCGGCTCGGCATACACGCCGTCGCCCGTCTCGGTGTTGTCCTCGACCTTGACGGTCAGGGTGCCGCCGCCGGTCGCCACGAAGAGGTCGCCGCCAATGGAGACGTGCGGGTGCCGACCCAGGACGTGATCCTCGCGGGTCGCCTCGGTCCACTCGAAGTCGTGGGACGGCGGGAAGACGTGGTCGCGCTCGCCGCGCGCGTCCAGGAAATCCGCCCGCCCGTCGGTGGACAGCGCCCAGCGCAGGACCCGGATGTCCTCGGTCCTCTCGCCGGTCTGGAAGACGGCCAGCACCTTGCCGTCGGTGTGCCGGAGCTGGAGGAGCCGGGCATCGCGGTAGTAGCGGAAGAGGGCGGCGAATTCGCGGGCGAAGGCCGGGGCGTCCAGCAGGCCGGGGACAGCGTCGTCGGGGAGCCGGTTCAGGTCGCGGTCGTACAGTGCGAAGACATCACCGACCCCCGTCTCCGGGTTCGCACCGAGGGGGACGGCGTGGCCCAGGAGCAGGGATTCTCCGACGGCTATGACGTCGCGCGGCAGGCACGGCTGCTCGGTGCGGATGCTTTCGGTGCCGACGAGGGTCAGCTCGGTGGAACCGAACGCGTCCACCCGCCGGTCGTTGAGGGCGGTCGCGCGTTCCGCCAGTTGCCGGGCCTGGGCCGTGAGGCGGTCACGCAGCACGTCGTACGTACCCGCGTCCAGACCGGTTCCACTCTCCATGGCCGGCTTCCTTTCCTGGTCCTGTAAGTCCGGTGCCCGTCTGCCCGGCGTATGCGGACGGGAGGAGGGCGGGGGCCCGCCCCCCCCCGGCGCGGCCCCCCCCCGGGGGGTGGGAGACCCGGGGGGGGGCGGGGCGGGGGGGGC
>NZ_JBHYIG010000014.1:0-27481 GCF_042740015.1 Streptomyces sp. NPDC059037 | reverse complement strand
TGTTTAGTTTCGTGTTCTTGTCCGGCTGCCGCCTGTTGGCTGGTTGTTTGGGGGGGGTGGGCGCGGTGCCCCCACACCCCCTTTTCTCCGCACCCGGCCGGTCTGGTTCAGCTCCGGTGCGGTCCGGAGCCGTTGAGCTCGGTGAGCGGCAGGTCGGCCAGACCCAACTGGCCTGCTTTGTCGAGCAGTTCGCGCACCTGCCCGGACTGTTCACCGCCGCCCTTCATGAGCTTCATCAGCAGCGCGGAGACGGTGAGGTTCTGTACGTCGGAGGTGGAGACCGAGCCGAGCAGGCGGGTCAGGTCGTCGGTGAAGCTCGCGCTGCCGTCCAGCCACGGGCCTGCCAGGGCCTGTGCGGTCTCGGAGTTCTGGATGAATCCGTCGACGCTCTTGCCGAGCGCGATCGACGACATCAGCCGGTCGAAGAAGACCGACTCGCCGCCGACGATGCTGATGTCGGCGTTCTCCAGGCCGGTGGCGAGGACGGTCGCCTGCGCCTCGGCGACCTGCCGCTGCACCTCGATGCCGGCGAGCCGGACGTCCTTGTCCGCCTCCAGGCGGAGCCTGTACTCCTCATGCGTGCGGGACGCCTCGTCCAGGGCCGCCATCGCGGCCGCCTTCTCGGTCAGGCCCGCCGCCTCCGCCTTCAGTTTCGCCTCGACACCCTGCGCCTCCGCGCGCATCCGGGCCTCGGTGGCCTCGGCCTCGGCGCGGCCCGCCTTCTCGATGGCGTCCGCCTCCTTCTCGCGGACCTGGACGGCCGCCAGGCCCTCGGCGGCACACTCCGCCTGGACGCCCTCCGCCAAGCGCAGCTTCGCTTGTGCGTCCAGGTCGGTCGCCTTCAGCCGCGCCTCGGCCAGGGTGATCTCCTCGGCCGCGCGGTGTGTGGCGGCCTGTTCGGCGGCCTCCGCCGCCTTGATGCTTTTGACCAGGCCCTCCTGCGCCTGCGCCTCAGCGGCGATGATCACGGTCTGGCGCTCGCGTTCGGCCTCCTCCACGGCGCGCAGCTTCTTGATGGACTCCTCCTGCTCGGCGACCGTGCGGTCCACGGCGACCCGCTCGCGGACGACCTCGGCGATCTCCCGCTTCTCCGCCTCGACCTCCTTCTCCGCGGCGATACGCGTCAGCTCCGTCTCCCGTTCCCGGGCGATGACTTCGAGCAGGCGGTCCTTCTCGATGCGCTCGTTCTCGATGGCGATGACGCGCTCGCGGTTCTTCTGCGCGACGGCGACCTCGCGGGCCTGGTTCTCGCGTTGCACGCCGAGCTTCTCCTCGGTGGCGAGGAAGGCGCCCTGCGAGCGCAGCCGCTCCTCCTCCACCACCCGGGCCGTCTCGGCCTCCTCACGGGCCCGTACGGTGTCGACCTCGCGCTTCTGCTTGATCTCGGCGTCCGCCTGGCGCCGCTCCAGCTCTAGGATGGCCTCGCGGGCGTCGACGTTCTGCCGGGTGATCTCCTTCTCCTCGTGCCGCGTGTACTCATTGGTGCGTACGTGCTCGACGGCCGTCAGTTCGGTGATCTTCCGGATGCCCTGCGCGTCCAGGATGTTGGAGGGGTCCAGCTGGGAGAGTGGCGTCTGCTCCAGGTAGTCGATCGCCGCGTCCTCCAGGCTGTAGCCGTTGAGGTCGGTGCCGATGACCTGAAGGATGCTGTCCCGCAGCTCGTCGCGCTTGGTGTAGAGGTCGGCAAAGTCCATCTGCTTGCCGACGGTCTTGAGCGCCTCGGAGAACTTCGCGTTGAACAGATCCTGCAACGTGTTCTGATCACTCGCCCGCGCCGTCCCGATGGCCTGCGCGACCCGGATCACGTCCTCGACGGTCTTGTTGACCCGTACGAAGAACGAGATGCGGATGTCGGCGCGGATGTTGTCCCGGCAGATCAGGCCGTCACGCCCGGTCCGCATGATGTCGATGGTCTTCACCGAGATGTCCATCACCTCGGCCTTGTGCAGCACGGGCAGCACGACCTGCCCGGTGAAGGTCACGTCGACCTTCCGCATCTTGGAGACGATCAGCGCCTTGCCCTGCTCCACCTTCCGGAACAGTCGGGTGACCGTGAACAACAGCGCGATGACGATGATCAGGACAGCGGCGACGGACACGCCGATGCCCAGAGTGATGGCATCCATGTGAAGTCCTAAGGCTTGCGGGCGCGTTGGCGCCCCGGAGAATTGAGGATGGGCGAGGGCCCGAGTCAGTGATCGGCGTGCGGATCCGGGCCGAGCGCCGCCTCGTAGGGCGCGACCCAGAAGAATTCGCCGGTGTCGTCGTAGGCGTACAGCAAGGCACTGCTGCCCGCGCCCAATGGGGCCTCACCGGCCTGCGGATCTTGTCTGACCTGGACGACAGCGACAGCGCCGTCCCGGGCCGCGACCTCAGCCTGGCCGAATCGCGTATCCACCCGCCCCGTGCGGATGGTGCACACCGACCCGATGAACTCCTGCCGGGACGGCCCGGGTTCATCGGGGAAGAGCTTGGCCAACGGCCGTACGACGTATCGCGTCACGCGCCAGGCGACCAGCAGGGAGACAAGGAGCAGAACGACAACCGCCGCGGCCTGCGCGAGCCCCGTCGGACCGGCCCGGCCGATCAGCACGGAACCGGTCAGGCTGGTCGCCCAGCCCACCACCGTCATCAGTGAGACCGCTACGGTGACCGGCACTCCACCGAGCCCCGCCACGTCGACATCCACGTCCGAGTCGAAGCTGTCCGCTTCGGCCCCGCCGAACATGACGAGCAGCCAGAACCCGAGGACGACCCCCAGGGCGGAAGTGAAGAGAACGGTCGGAAAACCCGTGGCGGCATCGAAGAACTCCTGCACCCGTCGCCCCCTTCACGCTTCTGCAGCTCCGGCCCCGACACCGGATTCCGCTTCCGTAACCCGGCACCGGGGCCAGGCCCCCGTTTCTGCCATGTCCATCCTGACCGAGGACTCCGCTGCCGCGCATTGCCGGGTTCCGGCAGTCTTTACGCGCTGTTGATGCCGAGTGCTCGATCATTCGCAGGCCGAAGGGTCGGCGAAGGAGGGCGGCTCCCCTAACCAGCAGGAGCAGGATTCCGCCCACCACCCGATACAGCCGTACATCTCTGGGCGTATCCGGTGAATCAGGCGTAGCGTGGCGCCCAGGTGTGCCGGGAAGTCTGGTCGGCGGTCACGTTCCGCTGCCCTTTGGAGCCCGGATGCCCCGCTTTCGCCCTCACCTTCCCGGAAGGTCCCGGCCGAAGCAGGGGCGGCGACGCGAAGTGGTCCGGCTGCGCGGTGAGATCACCGGCCGCAATGCCTCCTCTACGACACAGCTCATGGTCCAAGCACTCAACGCCGGACCAGAGGTGCTGGAAGTGGACCTGGACCGGGTCACCTATCTCAGCCCCGACGGCTGTGTGGCGCTCTTCGCGGCGCTCAGGGCGGCCCGGGAAAGGGACACACGACTGATCATCACGCACGCCGATGCGAGAACCGCGTCGACCTTGGACCGGATCGGATTCTCCCGCGCCCTGAGCGGCGCGGAGGAGTGAGAAGCAGTGCCATAGCCATGCGTCTCAGTCCGCCCGTAGCCTCAATCAAGGCGGATGCAGCACGCGGACTCCTCACAGATCGGCCGCGACGGCCTTCAATCCGCATGTCATGACTTCGCTCGCTCCTGGGACTACGCCTTCGGCCAGCTGCCCAAACTGGCCAGAGACGTCTCGAAGTTCGCGAACAAGGCAGATTCGAACCGCCGGCAAGACCCACGCCGGCCCGGTCCACTTCCGGTCGAGCGCGTTGCCGCGCGGGCGACCATCTCCTGGGCCCTGCGCGATCTACCGCTCCCCCTGGGCGATCTACCGGTAGCCAGTACTCGTCTGCTTCAAGCCCTGGAGCGAGTTCTTCATGCCGTCACCGATGCCCTTGATGTTCTTCCGGGGGCTCCGCTTGGCTCGATTGGTTGGCCCGGGCCGAAGCAGGAAGCTCTTGCGGGCGGCACACGCCGAGGTCACCCCAGCGGCCGACATCATGCCGGGTTCCGGCAGCATCTATGCCGCCCGAGTGCGCATCAAGAACCTGTTAGTGCCGCGTAAAGAACGTGTAGGGTTCCCCTCGGTGTGCCGGGAAGCCTGGTCGGCGTCTTGAGACAAGTCTCTTTGCTGATCGGGGAATTCCGGCCATGGTGCTTATCGTCGTCTTCGGGGTCGCACTGCTCATAGCGGTGTTGTTGTCGGGCCTCGCGGCCCGCACGGTGCTCTCCACCTCGTTCCTCTTCCTCGTCGGCGGCGCGCTCGTCAGCGACGGTTTCCTCGGTCTGATCCACATCACGCCGGACAGCGAGATCGTGTCCGTGACGGCCGACCTCGCTCTGTTCGCGGTGCTGTTCACCGACGGCATGCATGTCTCCTTCCCCAAGCTGCGCGCCAACTGGAAGAACCCGGCGCGGGCACTGGGCCTCGGCATGCCGCTCGCCTTCGTCGGTATGGCGCTGATCACCCACTATCTGGTGGGCCTGGACTGGACGACATCCTTCCTGGTCGGTGCGGTCCTCGCGCCGACCGACCCGGTGTTCGCCTCGGCCATCGTGGGGCGCAAGGAAGTGCCCTCCAAGCTGCGGCAGCTGCTGAACGTGGAGAGCGGCATCAACGACGGCCTCGCCCTGCCCGTCGTCCTCATCCTCATCGCCGCGGCAGGTCCCACCTCCGGGCACGCCGAGTCCTCCCTGGCGAAGATCGGTCTGGAGCTGCTGCTCGGCCTGATCTTCGGCGTGGTTCTGCCGATGTTCGTCATCGCCCTGGTCCGCTTCCGTCACCTGGGCGCGGAACCCAAGCTGCAGCCCCTGCTTCCGCTGGCCATCGGCGTGATCCTGTATGCGCTGTGCCACCTCACCCACGCCAACCCCTATCTGGCGGCATTCTCGGCGGGCGCAGTTCTCACTGCCCGGTCCATCGAGGCCAAGGAGTCCTTCGAACCGCTGGGCGAGGCACTGGCCGAACTGGCCAAGTTCGCCGCGCTCCTGGTGTTCGGCGCACTGCTCACGCCGCGCCTCTTCGGTGATCTGTCCTTCGGCGGGTACGTGGCCGTGGTCCTGGCCATCGTGCTGATCCGGCCCGCCTCACTGCTGCTCTCCCTGCTGGGGACCCGCTTCACCCGCCAGGAGAAGCTGGTCGCCGCCTGGTTCGGGCCCAAGGGCTTCGCCTCGGTCGTCTATGGGCTGCTCGTGCTCCAGGCCGGGATCCCCCAGGGTGAGGAGGCGTTCACACTCATCGCGGTGTGCATCGCCTTCTCGATCGTGGCCCACAGCAGCACCGACGTACCCATCGCCCGGCTCTTCCACGTCGACGAGCTCACCGATACCGAAGTGCCCGCCGCCCGGACCGGCGTTGGCACGAGCGCGGAGGAGCCCGGCCGTGTAGGAACGTGAGCTCGTCCGCCCGTATGCCGGCGTGACCGCCAACGTACCCAGGCTGTTGGGTGTGACCAGGTGAAGCGCTGCAGGAACTCGTTATCGGAGGATCGTGAACGACTGGCACAGCTGGGCTGCCATCGCCGTCTTCGTCGGCGCTTACGCACTGATCATCACCGAGAAGATCCACCGCGTCGCCGCCGCGCTCGGCGGCGCGGCCCTCATGCTGGCGATCGGGGCGACCGACGACAAGTCGGCCTTCTACTCCGAGCACTCCGGCGTCGACTGGAACGTCATCTTCCTGCTCATGGGCATGATGATGATCGTCGGCGTCCTGAAGAAGACCGGCATGTTCGAGTACCTGGCCATCTGGGCGGTCAAACGGGCCCGGGCCAAGCCGTTCCGGGTGATGGTGATGCTGATCGTCATCACCGCCGTCGCCTCGGCCCTGCTCGACAACGTCACTACCGTCCTGCTGATCGCCCCGGTCACCTTCCTGGTCTGCGAGCGCCTGGCGCTGCCCGTAGCCCCGTTCCTCATCGCCGAGGTCTTCGCGTCGAACATCGGCGGCACCGCGACCCTGGTCGGCGACCCGCCCAACATCATCATCGCCAGCCGCGCCGGGCTCACCTTCAACGACTTTCTGGTCCATCTCGCTCCGCTCTCCGCGGTGCTGGTCGTGGTGCTGGTCGCGTTGTGCCGCTTCCTCTTCCGCAAGTCCTTCGTGTACGACGAGGACCGCGCCGAAGAAGTCATGGCGCTGGAGGAACGGGAGGCCATCAAGAATCCCCGGCTGCTCGTCCAGGGCCTGATCGTGCTCGGCCTGGTCGTCATCGGCTTCGTGCTGCACCCTGTCCTGCACTACGAACCCAGCGTCGTCGCCCTGCTCGGCGCCGGACTGCTCATCGGCATGTCCACCGTCGAGACCGGCGAAGTACTCGGCGAGGTCGAATGGCCCACCCTCGCCTTCTTCGCCGGGCTCTTCATCATGATCGGCGGGCTCATCGAGACCGGCGTCATCGGCGAGATCTCCACAGCACTCGCGGACGCGATCGGCGACAGCGAACTGGGCGGCTCCATGCTCCTGTTGGGCGCATCCGCCGTCCTCTCGGGCATCGTCGACAACATCCCCTATGTCGCGACCATGGCACCCATCACCAGCGACCTGGTCGAGTCCATGGGCGGCTCGGGCACCCACGTCATGTGGTGGGCCCTTGCCATCGGCGCCGACCTGGGCGGCAACGCCACCGCGATCGGCGCAAGCGCCAACGTCGTCGTCCTGGGCATCGCCGAACGCAACCGACAGCCCATCAGCTTCTGGCAGTTCACCAAGTATGGGCTCGTCGTCACCGCGGTCACCGTGGCGATCTCGGCCGGGTACGTGTGGCTGCGCTACTTCGCCCTGGCCTAGAAGGGAGGGAATGTGACGAGCCACGGGAACCAGCGAGCACCCCACCGTGCTCCACGTGATGTGTCCTCCCTTCCCCAGCAGATGCAACAGCCCCCGCCGGCCGGCCACATGATCGTGTGCGGCGACGACGCCCTGGCCGAACGGCTGGCCGGCGAGCTGCACGCGGTCTACCGCGAGTCCGTCACGGTCGTCGTTCCCTCCGCGCGGGCGGGGGACGCGGCGCGCGGCGGCTCGGCGGGCCGGGCGGCCGCCGCCCTCCTGGGCCGGATGCAGGCCGTCATGGGCCGGTCGGCCCGCGCCTCCCCCGACGGGGACACACAGGCGCCGCGGGTCCTGGAAGCCCCGGAGCCCGACGAGCCGACCCTCGTCGAGGCCGGTGTGCGCGAAGCCGCCGCGCTCGCGCTCGTGTACGACGACGACGAGACGAACATCCACGCCGCCCTGGCCGCCCGCCGCCTCAACCCCCGCCTGCGCCTGGTCATCCGGCTCTACAACCGCAAACTGGGCCAGCACCTGGAGGAGCTCCTCGACCAGGCCGCGGCGGTGACCGCTCCCGGACTCGACCGGACAGCGCTCGACACCTCCACCACGGTCCTGTCCGACGCCGACACCGCCGCCCCGGCGCTGGCAGCCACCGCCGTCGCCGGGACCAGCAAGGTCGTACAGGCCGACGGGCTGCTGCTGCGCGCCGCGGAACGCACCCCACCGGGCCGCAGCCAGGTCGCACACCCCGGCCTGTGCACCCTGGCGCTGCTGTCGGCCACCACCAACGACCCCGCAGGCGCGGAAGGTTCGGACACCAGCGGTCAAGGCGAGGGGCCGCTCCTGCTGCCCGACGACCGCACAGTGGCCGCTGCCACCGGCCGGGGCACCATCGTCCTGGAAACCGTCACCCACGCCGGACCCGCACTGCCGCCCGGCCGCCTCGCGGGCCGGGGCATCCCGTTCGGCTCCCTGTTCTCCGCCCGGCTGCGCTGGTCCCTTGCCGGGCTCGCGGCGTGCGTCCTCGGCCTTGCGGTGGCGAACTGGCTGACGGTCCCCCACACGCATCCGCTGCACGCCGGCTATCTCACCCTGCTCGACCTCTTCGCCATCGACGACCCCGCCCTCGGCCAGCCCACCTCCCGCCAGATCCTCCAGCTTCTGTCCGGTCTGGCCGGGTTGCTGCTCCTGCCCGTGCTGCTCGCCGCCGTCCTGGAAGCCCTCGGCACCTTCCGCAGCGCGGCCGCCCGGCGGCGGCCGCCGCGCGGGCTCTCCGACCACGTCGTCCTGCTCGGACTCGGCAAGGTCGGCACCCGCGTCCTCGCCCGACTCCGCGAACTCGGCATCCCCGTGGTGTGCGTGGAGGAGGACCCCGAAGCGCGCGGCATCCCGCTCGCCCGCCGCCTGCGGGTGCCCACCGTCATCGGCGACGTCACCGACGAAGGCGTCCTGGAAGCGGCCAAGATCCACCGCGCGCACGCTCTGCTCGCCCTGACCAGCAGCGACACCACCAACCTCGAAGCGGCCCTGTACGCCCGCTCCGTCAAGCCCGACCTGCGCGTGGCACTGCGCCTGTACGACGACGCGTTCGCCACCGCCGTCTACCGCACCCTGCGCACCGCCCACCCCCAGGCCCTCACCCGCAGCCGCAGTGTCTCCACCCTCGCCGCACCCGCCTTCGCCGGGGCGATGATGGGCCGCCAGGTGCTCGGCGCGATCCCCGTCGAACGCCGCGTCCTGCTCTTCGCCGCCCTCGACGTCGCCGGCCACCCCCAGCTCGAAGGCCGCACCATCGCCGAATCCTTCCGCGCCGGATCCTGGCGCGTCCTCGCCCTGGACTCCGCCGCCCCGGACGAACGCCAGCCCGACCTGGCCGCCGCGCCCGCCGACGACGGCACCGAACACCCCGCGGGCCTGGTCTGGGACCTCCACCCCGGCTACGTACTGCGCCCCCAGGACCGCGTCGTCCTGGCCGCCACCCGCCAGGGCCTGGCCGAACTCCTCGGACGACGGCCCCGGACCCGGGCGCACGCACCAGAGACGTAGGCACATCCCTCCATCACCCCCGTCCCGTTAAGATCGGCGCAGGTGAGCCGGGAAGTCTGGTCGGCAGTAGCCCACCCCTGCCCCGCACCGGAGCCCGTAGATGTCGCCTCCCCACCCCTGCCTCGGCCAAGGCACACCTCTGCCACACCCGACCAAGGGACGTATCACGTCATGAACTGGGCCGTGCTGAGCGTCGGCGCTCTCGTGGTGTTCCTGCCGAGCGTAGGTCTGCTGGCCGGATGGGTGCCGACCGCACTGGCCCGTCGCCCCGGCCCCACCCGACTGCTCGGGACCGCCGGGGTCCTCCTCTACACAGCCGTCATCGCCGGGGCCCTGCCCCGCCTCGTCGGCGCTCCCGCCGGGGTACGCTCCGGCCTCTCCCGCGCCGCCGTCGGCCTGGTCATCCTCGCGATCCTGCTGGGGATCGTCTATGACCTCAAGCGTGGCCCCATGCCCGATTCCCGGAAGTGAGGCTCAAGTGGGCACATCTCCACGGTCCGCGGCGGGCCGAGGCGTATGTTTCCCGTCAAGGGCCTCGCCCACGTCCTGAATGCGTACGACGCTGGGCACGAGGACGTATCGGGCAAGTGAACAGACGAGGAGCCGGTCATGCGCGCTCGCGACCTGGCAGTGGAGTACGAGTCGGTGAGCCTGGACAGTGACGCGACGGAGGCGGCCAGGCTGATGGCCGAGCACCGGCTTCCTGCCCTCCTGGTGCTCGACGAACAGGGCGAGCCGAAGGCCATCCTGCCCGCCTCCCAAATGGTCAAGGTCCTCGTCCCCACCTACGTGATCGAGGACCCGACGCTCGCCGCCGTCGTCGACGAGAAACACGCCGACAGGCTGTGCCAGGCGCTCATCGGCCGCAGCGTCGGAGACTGCCTCTCCAGCAAGGCCGTGCCGCCGCCGATCGCCGACCCCGACGACACGGCCCTGGAAGTCGCCGCGCTGATGGCACAGGTCCGCAGCCCTTTGGTCGCCGTCGTGGAGAAGGCCAAGGACGGCAGGCATCTGCTCGGCGTCATCACGGCATCGCATCTCCTCCACGAACTCCTCGGAGCGTCAGGGAAGTTGGATCCCGCCTCCTGATCCTGAGGGCCAAGGAGAGGCCGACGGGACCGGAGTGGAAGGTCGTGTCGAACTGAGCGCGCTCGGGCTGGTCGGTGGAGGCATAGCGTCCCTAGAACTCCTGGCCGCCCTGCGTAAGGGGGGGTAGCGAGGTGAAGTCGTACCACCGGCCTTCACCGATCTGTACGGTTCCCCTCCCATGAGCCTCGGCCACCGTCGTACCGTCCATGGCGCGACCTCCTCTTGGGCGCCGCTCCCGCGCGGGGCACCCCAGTTGCCAGAGGGCAGGCATCATCCTCGGCTGTAAAGATTCTGGAGCTGGACGCGGATGTCGAGCGGCAGGTGAACTTGCTCGATGACGTCCTAGGTGTCTGCGACGACTGTCTTGAGCTTGTCGCGCTGTTCCCCGTTGGCGAGCGCCTTCAACCTGTTCTCGACGTGTGGTGGCAGGTCATTGAGGTTGAGTTCGACGCCGGAGTTGTGCGAATGGTCGATGAACGTCAGCAGCGCCTTCGCCCCGGACATGTCGATGTAGCTCACGCCCTCCAGGCTCAGCGACAGGTTCGAGCGGTCGCCGCCGCGCAGGGCGGAGAAGACCCGGTCGACGGAGAGGAACGACAGAGGCCCTTCGATGCGGTAGGCGTCGACATCGCCGCGGATGACCTTGGCTCTGCCCCGGCGTGCTGGTACGGCGTGCACGATGAGTGCCAGGAGGACGCCGGCGGCGACCGCCACGGTCAGGTCGACGAGGACGGTGACGATCATCGTCACGAACATCACGGCGACGTCGCCGCGCGGGGTGACGTGCGCCTTGCGCAGGCCCTCCCAGTCGAACATGCCGACCGCGGTCAGGATCAGGATGCCCGACAGAACGGCGAGGGGGATGTACTGCACGACGGTCCCGAGGCCGACCACGAGGGCGAGGAGGATGACGCTGTGCGTGGCCGCCGACAGGGCGGTGCGGCCGCCGCTTCTGACGTTGACCACGGACCGGACGGTCGCGCCGGCGCTGGCGAGGCCACCGAAGAGACCGCTGGCGGCGTTGCCGATGCCCTGGCCGATCAGCTCCTTGTTGCTCTGGTGTCGAGTGCCGGTGATGTTGTCCATGACGACCGAGGTCAGCAGCGAGTCGATGGAGCCGAGCAGCGCGATGCTGAGCGCGGGCAGCAGGAGGGTGAGGACCAGGGAGCCGCTGAGGTCGGGGACGGTGAGCGAGGGTACGGACTCCGGGATCTTGCCTATGTAGTCGATCGCGGAGTTGAGCGCGACCGGTCCGACGTGTACGTCCCGCAGGAGCGGCTCCGCGAGCCGCAGGAGCAGGGTCATGAGCACGAGCGCGATCAGGCTGGCCGGGACCGACTTGATCACGCGCGTCGACAGGAGCATCAGCACAATCGTTCCCGCAACCACCAGGAAGCTGCTCTGCACCTGATCCAGTTCGCCCAGGATGATGATGAGCGCGATCCCGCCCATGAAACCCGAGACCACGGGGTGGGGTATGAAGCGGATGAGCGACCCTAGTTTGCACAAGCCGAACAGGACCTGAAACGCACCGGCCATGATGAAGGCCAGGAACGCACCCTCCAGCCCGCACTCGGAGATCACCCCGGTGGCGACGACGGTGATGGGGCCCGTGGGGCCGGTGACCTGGCCGGGCGTACCGCCGAAGACCGCCGCGAAGAATCCGGCGAAGATCGCACCGTACAGCCCGACGAGCGCGCCTTCCGACGTGCCGGTCGCGGTAATGCCGAAGGCAATGGCCAGCGGCAAGGCCACGACAGCAACGGTCAGGCCAGCCAGGACTTCCTTGGCGATGCGCTGGAGCATCGGCCCTCATTTCGGGTCGACAAAAAATTAAACTCGGCCCACGACGGGTCGAGTTGCCGACCAGACTTCCCGGCACTCCGGTCCGTAAAGATGCCGTATGGATTGGCCCAAGGCAAGACCAACGATCACCATGTGAGATCCGCCGCATGCTAGACGTGGCCAAGCTTGACACCCTCCGGGCTCCGCCACCCCTGTGAACTGGAAGGATGCTGCGGTCAAGGGCTCTTGCCACCAACCCCCGGAAACAAGTTCGACGCCGTGGCGCCCCCTTTTCCACCCTTGCCGAAGGGGGATCGAGCAGGTTTTGATTCAAGGGAAGGTAAACCAGCACGGGAAGATCAAGCGCCGCAAGGACGCGGCCGTGACCATCTGCCACCGAAATCCGGAAGAGGGCCATGACCGCCATCGACAAACTGCTGCAGCGACACTCCGACTCGCCGCTGCGAGGTACGCCGACCATCAACACCCCAGTGCCGAGCCTGCACTTGACGATCGTCACCTGTATGGACGCCCGCATCAAAGTGTTCGACGTCTTCGGCCTGAAGCACGGCGAAGCGCACATCCTGCGCAATGCCGGCGGTGTCGTGACCGACGACACCATCCGCTCGCTCTCCATCAGCCAGCGCAAGCTGCACACCCGCGAGATCATCGTCATGCAGCACACCCAGTGCGGCATGGCGACCTTCACCGAAGACGAGTTCAAGGACGAACTGGAGCACGACACCGGCCTGAGGCCCACCTGGTCGGTGGAGAGCTTCCGGGACGTCGAGGCCAGCGTGCGAACCTCGGTGGCCCGCGTGCGGCATGCCCCGTTCCTCCCGCACACCGACCAAGTCCGCGGATTCGTTTACGACGTGCGCGACGGGTCACTGTCCGAGGCCGACGCCGCCGCCCGCACCGTCTCCGCCTGACCCTCCACTTGAGGCCAGGACCGGATGCGGGAGAGCCTGCGCACGCTGAGCCGCCCGTGATCCATGCCCTCGTCGCTGAACGCCATCCCACGGTGAGGTAGCGATCAACCGCGTGGCGGTGAACTTCCGGGCTGTGGCCACGAGATTCGACAAGCGCGCCTACGTCTTCCAGGGCACCGTGACCGTCACAGCGTTCCGGCCCTGGCTCCGGGCATAGCTCCATTAACCGGGTTCGGAGAGGCGCCCGTCACCGTTCTCCGGAACGATCCTTGTATCGATATGCGCCTCTAGGGTTGCGGTCGACGAGCACAACGCACCGACGCAACCCGGGAGTCGAGAGTGGCGCACGACGTTGCCGCGCCGACGGTGGAACTCACGGACATGGCCGTGGCAGATCACCAGTCCTCAGTCCGCGCGAACGGCGATGACCCGGCCGAGCAGTTGGCGTGGCGGCGGCTGACCGCACGGCACGGTGACCGACTCGGCGAGATCATGGATGAGTACGGCTGGCCGACGGCAGAAATAGTCGGCGAGGAGGCCGCACTGCGGCGTGGCTGATCACCCAGCACGCCGACCGGCAGCTCGACGTTCAGCGTCGCGCCCTCCAGTTGATGCAGCAGGCGGTGGCGGCAGGCGCGGCCAGCCCGCGCGAGCTGGCCTTTCTGCGCGACCGCACGCTGGTCAATGAGGGCCGCAAGCAAGTCTACGGCACTCAGATCGTTGGCGTGAAGGACGGGTCACCCGTTCCGTGGCCTTGTGAAGAGCCGGAGCGCATGGACGAACTCCGTGCGGAAGTCGGTATCGAGCCCTTTGACGAGTAGGTCGCCAAGTTCGCGATGACCTGACAACCGGGCCGGGCCGTACTCACCACGACATCTCCGACTCGGCCCACGATCTGATCCCGCCCTTCGGCTGCCCCGCATGGCGGCTGGGTTTGCCGGGATACGGAAGCCGGCGCCTCTCGCCCCATGCCGTCCGACCTCGTTGTATGCCGTTTTGGGGCCGATGGATGATGGCGCGCGGGA
The DNA here is from genome assembly GCF_042740015.1 of Streptomyces sp. NPDC059037. Lineage (NCBI taxonomy): Bacteria > Bacillati > Actinomycetota > Actinomycetes > Kitasatosporales > Streptomycetaceae > Streptomyces > Streptomyces sp. NPDC059037. The sequence continues at coordinate 13,842 of NZ_JBHYIG010000014.1, read as the reverse complement.
GGCGGGCGATTTCAGCACATGCGTGGGCGACGGCGCGCAGCACGCGCGGGGTGCCGGACGGGAACGGTGCCGGCCGGCGGTCGCTGGGCCGGGTGCGGTTCATGGGCGTGCTGCTGGTCCTGCTGTCCCTGATACCGGCGGCAGCCTGCTACGTGGTGTTCAGCTGGTGGCTGCCCTCCGACGCAAACCGCTACCGGGACTACCGGGCGGCCGAGCCGTGCTCCGCCCGCGACATCGAGCAGGAGCAGACGGACTGCCTGAGCAGCTGGCGCCTCACCGTCGAGAAGACGGTGAACAGCGGGAAGACCTACAAGGCGACCCTGACGGACCAGGACTCCTGGCGGGGAACCGTGTCCTTCCGCGACCCGGGGCCGCTCCTGGAGGGGCTCAAGTCCGGCGACCAGGTCACGGACACCGCCTGGCGGCGCGACACCGTGGTGCTCCTGAAGGACGGCGTACGGCAGAACACCTCCGAGGCGCCCCGTGACGAGGTCCAGATGAACGCCGCTGTCGGCATGATCGCCGGGCTCGTCGCAGCGCAACTCTTCGTATTCGGCGCGGTACGCCTGGTCAGGCCACGTGGCCGCGAACCCTTCACCTGGTCCCCGTACGGCAAGCGGCTGCTCGTCACCATCGCAGCGGTCTGTTTCGGGGTGGGCCTGTCGGCGGTGTGGATCGGCATCCCGTGGTGGAGCGTGCCCGCCGCCTCGACACCCATCGTGCTGTGCACGGCGGTCGTAACGCATCACCGGTTGCATCGCACGACGACTTCGCCGTAGGTACGGCCGAGCTGCCACCAGTACTGCGCCGTGCACCGCACCCGGCTCAATGACCGATAGTGATCAGCTGCCGGTGGGAAGGTGTGCTCCAGCCCGTGAAAGCCTCGTTGGATACAACCTGCCAGCGTTTTGCTGGTGTCCGCGTGCGAGCCGACTGGATTGGGTGGCAAATCGACTGGCTTCCATGTCGAAGGACAAATCCGGGCCGAGCGCACTGCGGGCAGCGGGCCTGCACGGGGCTGGCGGAAGAGCCTGGAGGGGGTACGACGGCATCCCACTGCCGCCAGTGCGCACAGCCGCACACCTCGCCCGTCGGTCGGCAGCCGACCAGATACCTGAGATGCCGTGATCAGCTGGAACCGCTGGAGACCACTCGCCTGGATACTCGCGGGCGCAGGCGGTGTCCCCCCCCCTCAGCAGGTGGGACGCGCGCCGCCTCCGGCAGCGGCCTCCTCCCGTCCGGTGGGTGGGATGCGCTCCATCCGATCGGGCGGGCACAGTCTGTTCTGTCCAGGTTCCGGGAGGTAGCGTGGAGGACAGGGCCCCCGAGGGAGGCTGATGCGATGCCGTGGCTGGTGTGGCTGCTCGCCGCCGGGGTGCTCGGTGTGGCGGAGTTTTTCACTCTGACGCTGGTTTTCGGGCTGCTGGCGGGTGCTGCCTTGGTTGCCGCCGTGGTCGCCGGTGTGGGTGTCGGCATTCTCGGTCAGCTCGTGGCGCTTGCAGCGGCAGCGGCAGTGGGCCTGGTCATCGTCCGCCCTGTCGCGCTGCGACACATGGCGCAGGGCCCCCTCACGCGCGAGGGCAGCGATGCGCTGATCGGCAAGCGGGCCGAAGTCATGCAGGAGGTCACCGCGACCCGCGGCCTGATCAAACTCTCCGGCGAGGAATGGTCTGCACGTTCCCTCGACGAAAGTCACGTGATCCCGGTGGGGGCGCTGGTGGATGTGATGGAGATCGAGGGCGCCACCGCCGTCGTGTACCCCCGGGAACTCCTTCCGTGAACGGCTGAAGACTTAGCAACGGAGGAAGCATGGAGCCGGTTGTCATCCCGATTCTCGTGGCGGCGATCGTTGTCGTGTTCCTCGTGGCCGCCACGGTGCGGATCGTGCCGCAGGCGCGCCGCTACAACATCGAGCGGTTCGGCCGGTATCGCCGGACGCTGCAACCGGGCCTGAATTTCGTCCTGCCGGTGGCGGACCGCGTCAACACCAAACTCGACGTGCGCGAGCAGGTCTATTCGTCCGATCCCAAGCCGGTGATCACCGAGGACAACCTCGTGGTGAACATCGACACCGTGCTCTACTACCACATCACCGACCCGCGGGCGGCGGCCTACGAGGTCGCCGACTACCTGCAGGCGATCGACCAGCTCACCGTGACCACGCTGCGGAACGTCATCGGCAGCATGGATCTGGAGGGGACCCTCACCTCACGCGAGGAGATCAACACCCGGCTCCGCACCGTGCTCGACGAGGCCACCGGCAAGTGGGGCATCCGGGTCAACCGCGTCGAGATCAAGGCCATCGATCCGCCGAACACCATCAAAGAAGCGATGGAGAAGCAGATGCGGGCCGAGCGTGACAAGCGCGCGGCCATCCTGCACGCCGAAGGCGAGCGGCAAGCCAAGATCCTCACCGCGGAGGGCACGAAGCAGAAGGACATCCTGGAGGCACAGGGCACGCAGCAAGCCATGATCTTGCGGGCGGACGGCGAGGCCAAGGCGGTGGAGCGCGTCTTCCAGGCCGTCCATCGCAACAACGCCGACCCGAAGGTCCTTGCCTACAAGTACCTCGAGACGCTCCCGCACCTGGCGCAGAGCGACAACAACACGTTCTGGGTGATCCCGGGAGAGCTGACCGAGGCGGTTCGCACCGTCACCAGCGCGTTCGGCGATCACTCAGCGATGGGTCTTCCCACGCCTTCACAGTCCGAAGAACCAACCATTGCGGGCTCTGATCAAACCTCGGACGGAAGCGGGAATCCAGAGCCCGAGGCGGAATCGACGCTTTCGCTCGACGCCGCCGCGGCTATTGACGAGGCCACAAAGCAGGCCGCCGCCGCGGTGAACGACGCCAAGGCCGAGGCCGAGGCTGCGAGGACGCCCACGGTGCCGAGCCGGGGTCAGATGTCCGGCGATTGAGCGGCGTACCTGCCCCCGCCAGATCGCATTTCACCTGCCTAAACGTGTTGTACAGGCATGGCGAACGGGCCCGTCCACACCAGGCGTCAGGTGTGGACAGGCCCGCTCAGGAGCCGGGCCGCGGGGGCGGTCAGACGGTGGTCTTCACCGACTCCTGGTCTTCGTGGTCCTCGCTCGTCTCGCCGGCCTTGCGGGCGCGGACGAACTCCAGGAAGGAGTTCAGCTCGCGCTTGACGACCGGGGCGAGGAGGTACAGGCCGATGATGTTGATGACGGCGAGCATGAAGAGCACGGCGTCGGCCATGTCGATCAGGGTCTGCAGCGTCAGGAGTGATCCGGCGATCGCGAACAAGGTGTAGACGACCTTGTACGTCAGCTCGCTGGCCTTGCTGCGGCCGAAGAGGTGGGTCCACGCCTTGAGGCCGTAGTAGCCCCACGTCAGCACGGTGGAGACGGCGAACAGCATCACCGCGATGGTGAGGATGTACGGGAACCAGGGCATGACCGTGCCGAACGCGTCCGACGTGATGGTGACGCCGCCGATGGAGTCCGGGTCCTTGCGGGCCTCGGCCCAGCTGGCGGGGTTGGCGATGACGATGGTCAGCGCGGTCATCGTGCAGATGACGACGGTGTCGATGAACGGCTCCAACAGTGCGACCAGGCCCTCGCTGGCGGGGTGCTTGGTCTTGACCGCGGAGTGGGCGATCGGCGCAGAGCCCAGGCCGGCCTCGTTGGAGAAGGCGGCCCGCTTGAACCCGATGATCAGCGCACCGAGGACACCACCGGCGACACCCTCGGGGTTGAAGGCGCCCTCGATGATCGTGGCAACCGCGGCCGGGACGGCGGTGACGTGGACCAGGATGACGACCAGGCAGGCCGCGATGTAGATGCCGGCCATGGCGGGCACGAGCCTGCTGGTGACGCTGGCGATCGAGCGGATGCCGCCGAGGAGCACGATGCCGACGATCGCGGCGATGAGGATGCCGAAGAACAGGGCGCCGGCGGAGGAGCCCATCAGGCCGCCCTCGCCGCCGGTGACGGAGACCAGCTGAGCGTACGACTGGTTGACCTGGAAGAGGTTGCCGCCGAAGAGGCCGAAGAACAGGATCATGAAGGAGGCGAGCACCCCGAGCAGCTTGCCGAGGGTCTTGCCGTTCTTGCCGAAGCGGTCGGCCAGGCCCTTGGGCAGGTAGTGCATCGGGCCACCGGAGACGGTGCCATCGGCGTGCACCTCGCGGTACTTCACGCCCAGGGTGACCTCGACGAACTTGGTGGCCATGCCCAGCAGGCCGCACAGGATCATCCAGAAGGTGGCGCCGGGGCCACCGATGGAGACGGCGACGGCCACGCCGGCGATGTTGCCCAGACCGACGGTGCCCGAGACGGCCGCGGTCAGTGCCTGGAAGTGGTTGACCTCACCGGCCGACCCCTTCTCGTCGTACTTCCCACGCACCACGTCGACGGCGAGTTTGAACTTCCTGACCTGCACCAGCCCGAACCAGGCAGTGAAGACCAGACCGGCCACGACGAGCCAGGCAACGATGAGGGGCAGTTCCGTACCGGCGACGGGGACTGAGTAGAAGACGACTTCCCCGAGCCAGGTGGCTATGGGCTCGAAGAATCCGCTGACGGCTTTGTCGACGGAGGTGGTGATGGAGTCGAGTGACACAGTGACTACCTCTAGGGCGCAGGACCGGCGCTGGGGTTGCGCCAGAAAGATGTGCGGTCTTCGTGCAACGCCGTTGTCCGATCGGCGACCCTGGGCCTCACGTACCGCGGACTCGGAACGTGATCACCCTGGTCGTACTGCCGGTGCGTGCCGGCCGCTCCGCCATGCGGCAAGGGGTGGTGCCACCTGCGGAGTTGCGCAGTTCTACCACGACCTTTACGCGTTCTTTAGTGACGCATGTCACATAACCATGAGTAATCTTCGAAAGTCCCAGCGAACGAAACCGGACCGTTATTCAGACAGCCTGATCCGTTCACCGGACACCTATCCCCGGCGATGCCGCGTGGACCCTCGCCATGCCGTGACCCGCCCATCCGTCTCGAGACGCCCCCCGTCGGGGGCGCTCGCCCTCTACGGGCGGATCTACGCCACCATCGCGCGACGACGCCTGGGGGGCACGTCGGAAACCGTGGACGGCACGGCGCAGCGGAAGGTCGACCGGATCGTCGAAGCGATGCGCCACGAGTACTACCGCTTCCATCCGCTTCAGCTCGCCGCCCGCGGCTTGGTCCTCAACGCGGTCGTGCTCTGGAACAACCCGCTACCTGGACGCCGCCGTCGCCCAACTCCGCGCCGCGGGCCACGACGTCAAGGACGAGGACGCCGCCCGGCTCTCCCCGCTCAAGGACCGGCACATCAACTTCCTGGGCCGCTACCTCTCCAATATCAAGCCCAGCGGCCCGGCCAGGGCCTGCGCCCCTTCCGCGACCCGGACGCCTTCAAGGACGACGAGGACTGACGGCCGGCGCCGATGCCCTGGCCGTCGGGCTTCTGGCTCATACTCCAGCCGTAGATCGTGGTCTCGATGGTGCGTGGCGCCTCTCCGCCTACCCGAGTTCACTGAGACGGAGGGCGTCCTCAATCGCGCTGAGCTTCGCGGAGGACAGGACGCCCGCCCGCTCGATCAGGTCGTCCCGGGACACGGTGGTCAGCCACGTGCAGGGGGTAAAGCCCGGGCGCGGGAACTCGAACCGCAGCACGCCTTCAAAGGGCAGTCCTTCCATGGCACCTACTTGCACTTCGACGCCCAGACCGCTGATGTCGACGCCCGCAGGAGTGACGACCTGCATCGCCCGGATCCTGGACGCGTCGTCTGCCGCCAGCAGCACGACCAGCCGCCGCTCGTCGAACTCCACCCACCAGACTTCGCCACGCTGCACATGTCCTCCTGACTCAGGTTGCAGGCCGCCCGGGAACGCCAGGTCATGGTCACCGGGCCGGTGCCGGCGTCGCTCGGGTCAGGGGGTCAGGACGGTCTTGCCGGCCAGCTCTCCGGCAGCAGCCGGGGCGCGGACCGCGGCCTGGTCGGCACGCAGCCGCTCGGCCAGGTCTCCGCCCTCGACCAGGGCGGCCAGCTCGGCGATCCGGGCGAACCGGCCGGCGGCGCGGGCGTGGACCGTGGCCAGGTCGGCCAGGGGCCGCCGCTGAGCCACCTCGATCGCCAGCTCTCCGGTGTCGACGCGGGCGACCAGCTCGGCGAGCTGGGTGACGTCCCTGCGCACGAACGCGTGCACCGTGCGCACCCCGCGCCCGGCATCCTGCGGGCCGGGAGTGGTGACGCTGACGAAGGCTCCGCCATCGGCGACCAGGTCCACCAACTGCGCGTTCTCCTCGGGTCTTGCGGGAGCCAGCTGCAGCACCACGTCGAAGTGCTGCCCGGCCAGCGCCTGCACAACGGGGGTCACGGCGTAGTCGACGATCCGGTCCGCGCCGTAGGAGCGGACACGGTCTCGGCTACGCGCACCAGCACTCGCGGTCACGGTGGCACCGGCCTGCGCGGCAAGCTGGACGGCGTACCCGCCCACTGCGCTGCCTGCGCCGTTGATCAGGATGTTCTGCCCGGGCTTGAGGTCGGCGTGTTCGAACAGGGCCTGCCATGCCGTCAGCCCGACGAGGGGCAGGGCCGCGGCGTCGGCCAGCTCGACGGCGCGGGGGGCGGTGGTCAGCGCCTCGGCGGGTGCGGCGACGTATTCGGCGGCCGCACCGGGCGCGTCCACCGGCAGAAGCGCGACCACCGCGTCCCCCACGCTCCAACTGGGCACGCCCTCGCCGACCTCGGTGATGACCCCGGCCAGGTCGAGGCCGGGAATGTGCGGGAGGGCCAGTGGGAGCAGGTCCTGTCGCAATCCCGCGCGGAGGCCGGAGTCCGCGTCGTTGTACGAGGTGCCGGCCACCCGCACCACCACTTGGCCCACACCTGGCACCGGCCGGTCCGCCTCCTCGTAGACGAGGACGTCGCTGCCGCCGTAGGAGTGGTAACGCACTGCCTTCATGATTTCTCCCCTTCGCTCGTTTGCATGGCTCATCGGTTATCTCCCTGGCGGTCAGTTAGTGAAGGACTCGTGGCCGAAGCGGCCCCACGCCACGAAGGCGGCCAAGGCGAGATAGGCCAGGTCCACCGCGATCGCCGCTTCGTGACGGCGCAGGCGCGTGTTAACCGCACGGTCCATCAGCGCACCCCGCCGGTGGCGGCCAGTGGCACCAGAGCCTGCGTGATTTCGAGTACGGCAGGCAGGATCAAACCCATCGCGGTCAGGACTCCGGCAGCTCCGACGGCCTTGACGGCCCCGGCGCTGACGTCTTCGACCCATCCCCCAGCAGGGAGGACGGCTAGCTTCTCTTTGGGCGCGAACAGCTTGGTGGCGCTTCCGGTCAGGAAGACAACCGCCACCAGTCCGGCCACGATCCACAAAGCGGTTCATCAGGGCTTCCTCGGCAATGGGTCGAACATGAGATGCCGGCGACTCGACCTTCTTTGTGACAGCGCAGCCGCGCTACGTACGTCATGAGTAGGTACTGCTGGCTGAGGGTCTTGGAAGGATTGACGTCCGCAGGTCGGGGACCGTTGGTGTTCAGCGCAGGGTGAGCGGAGTCGCGGATGTGAGGTGGGACAGCTTCCCCGGGTTGCGGACGTAGTAGAGGCCGGTGATGCGGGCGTCCTGGATACGGATCGCCATGACGCTGTCGATCTCTCCGTCCAGGCGGACGAGGAGTGCCGGGTTGCCGTTGACCACGGTCGGCTCGGCGGTGAGCCTGTCTCCGAACTTGCCGATGCCGCCGGCGAACCTACGGGCCACATGCACAGCGCCCGTGACCGGCCGCAGCGCGGCGTGTTTGATGCCGCCGCCGTCGCTCAACAGGACGACCTCGGGGGCGAGCACCTCAAGGAGGGCCTGCGGGTCCCCGGTTTCGACCGCGCGGTGGAACGACTCCAGGACCGCCTGGCCCTCGCTCGAGGAGACCACCCGGCGGGGGCGGCGGGCGTCGACGTGCTGGCGGGCACGGTGGGCGATCTGGCGGACGGCTGAGGGGCTCTTGTCGACGGCTTCCGCGATCTCGTCGTAGCCGATGTCGAAGACTTCGCGCAGTACGAAGACGGCACGCTCGGTCGGTGACAGCGTCTCGAGGACGAGCATCAGCGCCATCGACACGCTCTCGGCGAGCTCGACGTTCTCGGCCACGTCCGGCGTGGTAAGCAGCGGCTCGGGTAGCCAGGAGCCGACGTATGCCTCCCGCCGGCGCTTCACGGTACGGAGCCGGTTGAGCGCCTGGCGGGTGGTGATCCGGACCAGGAAGCCGCGCTGATCGCGCACCTGCCCCTGGTCGGCCTTGACCCATTGCAGCCAGGTCTCCTGGAGGACGTCTTCAGCGTCGGCCGCCGATCCGAGCATCTCGTAGGCGACGGTGAAGAGCAGGTTGCGGTGGGCGATGAACGTCTCTGTCGCCGGGTCGGTGGTGTGGTCGCTCATGTCTCGGCCCTGTCTTTCGCTGTCGGCCCTGGCGGCCGACCGTTTGCGCATGCGTCCACAGCTAGATCCTTGCAGCAGGCACCGGTCAGGCTGCCCGGCCGGCGGCGGCCGGTGCCTCGGTGCGGTCGGTGCGCAGCAGCTGCTGACGCTTGGCGACACCTCCCGGCATGCGGTGCAGCCTGAAGGAACCGGGCTTGTGTGCCTCTTCGGCCAGGTGCTTGGGGATGCCCTTGCAGACCAATTCCTTGATCCTGGCGCCCAGTCCGTCGTCGATGTGCAGCCACACCGCGACGTCGGACCTGTTGGCGAACTGGTAGATGCCCGCGCTTCGGCCCAGGCTGATGCACTGGGCGTACATCGACTGGTGGAGGTTCTCCGGCTGCTCACCCACGAGTCGGCTGAACACCGTGTCGGCGGCCCGCGCGCCCAGCGGCATCGCGTTCAGGCAGCTCATCCGCAGCGGCAGGCCCGACGGTGCCGCCGAATCGCCGGCTGCGAGGATGCGCGCGTCGTCCACGCTCGTCAGCGTCTCGTCCGTGAGCAGACGGCCCACGACGTCGGTGCTCAGCCCGCTGCGCGCGGCCAGGTCAGGAACGCCGAAGCCCACGGTCCAGACGGTGACCTCGCTCGGCAGCTCACGACCATCGGCGAGCCGCACGGCGTCGCGGGTCACCTCCGTCACCTTCGCGTCGGAGCCGTCGATCACCGTCACACCGAGCCTGGCCAGCCGCTTCGCCACCGAGCGCCGCCCCCGGGTGTGCAGGTACGGGCCGAGAACGCCGCCGCAGACCAGCGTCACCGCGCGGCCGACCTCCTCCGCCAGCTCAGCGGCGGTCTCGATGCCGGTGGGACCAGCGCCGACCACCGTCACGGGGGCCGTCACGGGCGCGGCGTCGAGGACCGCACGCAGCCGCTGGGCCGCCTCCAGCGTTGCGATCGGGTAGCCGAACTCGACTGCCCCCGGCACGCTCGGTACGGCGCTGCCGCTGCCCACGGCGTAGATCAGGTAGTCGTAGTCGAGCGTGCCGCCGGCCGTCAGTGTCACGCTGCGCTCGGCCGCGTCGATCCGGGTGACGGTGTCGACCACCACCCGGACGCGCTCGGCCAAGACGTCCTGGTAGGCGACGACCGCGTCGTCGGACCCGCCCACCAGCTGGTGCAGACGGACCCGGTGGACCAAGTCCGGGCGCGGGTTGATCAACGTCACTGTCACGTCGTCGCGCAGCATCAGCCGGTTCGCGGCCATCACGCCCGCGTATCCGCCACCGATCACGACCACCTGCGTGTTCCCAGTCATGGTGTCTCCTCCGTTTCCAGGTGTTCGGCCTTAAGTCACCGCGCCATCGGTCGCTGTGACAGGACGTGAGCCAGATCACTCCACGAGGGCTCGGCTGGATCTGGGGCCGCATCGGCATCGGGTGCACACGAACCCGGTTGGAGGCGAGTCCTGCGCGCGCTCGGAACGCCAACTCCCTCTCATAAACGGTCCTTTGCCCGACCAAGATCAAACATAACGGCCTGGCGACCGCGAAGCGTCGGTTCGGTTCGCCGAACCCGTTCTCACTCAAAGGTGGGTTCAGGGTGTTTCTGAGAATCGTTTGTGACAGCGCCCGGAGGCATGACGGTCCCTCAAGACTCTTCTGCGAGCGATGCTGACGACGTCGAACGCCACCCCTGCCCGCGCTGCCGGGCCACACCCGTGGTCGCTGCCAGGCGTGCGCCAACCAGCTCGCGCAGGCCCTGGCCGCCCGCGGCAGCCCGCTCCCCCAGCGCGCGGCATGAGGCCATCCTCTCGCGCGTCAGTGGGCGCCCGGCAGCCAAAGTCCCGGCGAGCATGCGGGCTACTCCTGCAGGTACTCGTCGAGCATGCCCTGGTTCACCATGTCCGCCCCCGGCCTGTTGATGACTTGCTGGCACCTTTTCGCGCAGAACCGACCGAGGTGTGCCAGTCGAGGCTGGGTACATCCGCGACAGGGAAGCGCGCGCGGAACGGTCGGGTCGGCGGGTGCACGGCACGGGCCGGTGGAAGGAGTGACGGCATTTCCCTGCCGACGCTACACAGCCGCCGAGCAGGCTCAGGGCTGCACGACGGCACGGACCAGGAAGACGTTGTCGGAGAACCGATGCCTGGGCCGCGAACGCTGCGCAGCCCTGCTCCGACAAAACTCCCGCGCCGTTGTTGCCGGGTGTCGGCACTCCGCCAGCATTGCCACACACCCGGTCAACCATTCGAAGGGCGTCCGGCATCGCCCGCTGGACAATACTGGGCGTCGGAATCGTCGCTAATTCCTCCGCCGGAGTGGCGCCATAGGCGCTTATAAGCCGCTGTCGGCCTGACAGCACTCCCGACTATCAAGTATGAGCTCAGCGGCGGGCCCTCACCCGGTTCCCGCGACTGACTCACCATAGCGCTACACTCCCCCAGGACAGGGCTGCATGTACGTATCTTTGTGTCAATTACCTCGCCTGCATTCTCAAGATACAAGAGCACGTCGGGCAAGAGGGAGGCGAGGAGCCGACCATGCACGCCCTCAACCTAACTCGCCTCTCAGCATAAATCGTTATTATGCCGGAAATATTTGGAGCAACACAATGGCCGACGCAACACCTCACAAACGCACCCCTGCCACACGACTAAATGCGCGGAAAAGCGAAGTAGCCCTGCTAGCAGTGATCACAGTCATTTCGATCCTGTTCGCCAGCGGATTCGTCGGGGGCCTCTTCTATCTGGCCGCGATTATGGATAAATAGGAGACGCCTACAGGACGCGGACTTGCCGAGCTCCTGCGCTCAGGCCAGTCCACTGCGGCTACTCCGCGTCGGGTCTTGCACCCGTCCGCACCGCACCCCAGCGAGTCGGCACCTCCATCGCGTTCGCTGCCGAAAGCGCGTATGTGCGCTGGCCCTCCCTTTCCTGGAAGCCAACGAAAATGGCCTGTTCCGCAGCTTCGATACCGGCGCGTGAGCGAGCCAACTTGATCAGGATTCGTCCTCGGCTCGATGGGTGTGCTCGGGCCCAGGGCGGGCGACACCGGGGACGAGCGACTCATCGCAGTCAAGTTCGATCTCGCCGAAGGCGGTGCCAGGTAGGGGCGCCGAGTCGTTGTCACAGCCCCTATGAGCGGGGTCCTGACTGTAACTGTCTGAGCAGGTGGAAGACCTCCCGAGCCACCTCACGGCTCCCCACTTCCTGGCTCACTTCAGCAGATCGCAGATCGCAGAATCCCGCCGCGGTTGCCGGGAACTCGTCGGTGGCGAGCGCGGTCCCGGCCATGGAGAGCACTGCAGCGACATAGGCATCCTGGTGCGTGTCCCCTGCAGGGCGACGACGACGGGCCTGCGGAGCAGGGGGCGTACTCGGCATGATCGATGCGCACATGCTCGATCTGGACATGCCGATTCCCCTTCCGGTCCGACTGCGTGTCGCGTTGCCGGTACCGGGCCGCGTCAGGCGGTCAGAATCGTGAGGACGCCACAATGATCGGCAGGCCCCTATCGGGACACGCCCCGCCGGCCCGGCACCGACAACGCATCATCCCCGGCCAGCAGTCGACACTGTGACACCAAGACACCACGGTCAAACAACACCTGAGTCAGACCCCAGACCCGGGACAGCACCCGCCCATCCTCTCGCCCCTCACGACACCCTCACCCCGCGTGTTCCAACTCGACCGTCGACCGTGGACATCAGGCGACTGGCGTTCGGTAGTGGCAGGAACGCGCGCAGGAGAGGCATAGCAGGGACGTGCGCATTGCGACAGACCTGTTTCCTCCCCAGAGCGACCCCCTGGGGTCGGGCCCCAAGATCGGCAGCACGTTGCGCGCTGGTTGGACCGCATGTTCACCGGGAACCGCGCCGTCCACTGCTTCGTCGGCAGCATCGCGGCGCAGCCACGCCCTTCTTGCCGTGTGGGTTCTACCCCACCGGAACCTCGTCGATTTCAGACGCGCGGCGAACCGACACCGGTCCACCCACGGTCGCTGAGGTTCCCACCTGACCGGCGGTCGGGCGGGATTCTCTTGATCTCTACGCCGCCTGTCCGTGCAGCAGCCGGGCCAGCAGGTCGTCGAGGGTGACCATGCCGACGAGCCGTCCTGCGTCGTCGCTGACGACGGCGAGCGAGGCGCGGCGTTCGCGCAGCTGCTCGATGGCGTGGCCGACGGTGTCCTGCCCGGCCAGTTCCGGCACCGGGCGGGCGAGTTCACCGGCGGTGGCTCTCCTGCCCCTGGCGCGGGCGATGAGCGCGTCGCGTGCGTGCACCGAGCCCACGACGAGCGGGCCGTCGAACACCAGCATGCGGCTGCGGTCGTGCGCGGCCGCCGTGGCGAGCAGCTCGTCGATGCCGGCCCGCGCCGGGACCGAGGTGATCTGGGCGGCGGGCGTCTGGAGGTCGCCGACCGGCATATGGGGCTCGGTAAGGGAGTTGGTGATCAGCTCGGAGTCGGCCTCGCTGATCAGCCCCAGGCGCTGGGACTCCTCGACGAGATGGGTGAGTTGCTCGCGGTTGTACACCGAGGTGAGCTCGTCGCGCGGAGTGGCCCGGCACATCCGTACCAACGCGTTGCTGACCTTGTTGAGCGCCCAGATGAGGGGCCGTACGGCCTTCACCACTGCGCGGAAGGGCGGTGAGAGCAGCATGGCCGAGCGTTCGGGGTGGGCGATCGCCCAGGACTTGGGGGCCATTTCGCCGACCACCATGTGCAGGAAGACCACCACGATCATCGCGAAGGCGAAGGAGACGCCGTAGCTGAGCCCGCTGGGCAGGCCCAAGTCGTGCAGCAGCGGATCGAGTTCGTGGGAGATCGCGGGCTTGGAGATCGAGCCGAGGCCCAGGGTGCAGACGGTGATGCCGAGTTGGGCGCCCGCGAGCATGAGGGAGAGTTCACGCATCCCGGCGAGCGCGGCCTTGGCGCCGCGCTGTCCCTCGGACGCCGCCTTCTCCATGCGGTGCCGCTTGGCGGCGACGAGCGCGAACTCGGCGGCCACGAAGAATCCGCTGCCGATCAGCAGCAGGACCGTGACGAAGACGGCCATCGGGAAGCTCATGCGCGGGTCTCCTCGTCGTCCGGGCGCACGGCCTCGGGCAGCCGCTCCAGGCGTACGCGCTCGGCGACATGGCGGTCCAGTGTGCGTACGTCGATGACCGCGTCGCCCCCGTCGGGCAGCGCGACGGTGACGCGGTCGCCGACCGACGGGAAGCGGCCGAGCCGGTCCACGATGAGCCCGGAGACGGTGTCGTAGTCGTGCTCCTCGGGCAGTTCGATCCCGGTGGCGTCGGCGACCTCGTCCAGGCGGTGTCCGGCGTCCACCAGCCAGCCGTTCCCGTCGGGGGCGGCGAGTTCGACGACGGTGTCGCTCTCGTCGGCGATGTCGCCGACCAGTTCCTCGGCGATGTCCGCGTCACTGACCAAGCCCCCCCCCCCCCCCGGCTCGGCGCGGGAGAC
>NZ_JBHYIG010000013.1:51446-63322 GCF_042740015.1 Streptomyces sp. NPDC059037 | reverse complement strand
GCCCGCCTGGCCGCGGACATCGCCGACGTCCCCACGCTGATCGTGGCCCGCACGGACGCGCTGGCCGCGAACCTGCTGACCAGCGACGTCGACGAGCGCGACGCCCGGTTCGTGACCGGTGAGCGCACCGCCGAGGGCTTCTACCGGGTGCACAACGGCATGGCCACGGCGATCGCCCGCGGCCTGGCCTACGCCCCGTACGCGGACCTGCTGTGGATGGAGACCGGCACCCCCGACCTGGGCCAGGCCCGCGAGTTCGCCGAGGCGATCCACGCCCGGTACCCCGACCAGATGCTGGCCTACAACTGCTCGCCCTCCTTCAACTGGAAGGCGGCCCTGGACGACGACCAGATCGCCAAGTTCCAGCGGGAGCTGGGCGCGATGGGCTACCGCTTCCAGTTCATCACGCTGGCCGGCTTCCACTCCCTCAACCACGGCATGTTCGACCTGGCGCGCGGCTACGCCGAGTCGGGCATGACGGCCTATGTCGACCTGCAGGAGCGGGAGTTCGCCGCCCAGGAGCACGGGTTCACGGCGGTCAAGCACCAACGCGAGGTCGGCACCGGCTACTTCGACCTCGTCTCCACCGCAGTCAATCCGGCCTCGTCGACGACCGCGCTCGCCGGCTCCACCGAAGCAGAGCAGTTCCACTAGGCCGCCGTCGGGCCCCGGCAACGGGGCCCGTTCCTCCTATCGCGTTCAGCCAACCCGCCGAGGAGACCCGCATGTCCATCGCCGCTCCGACCAGCCGTGCTCAGGTCCTCCCGGTAACGGGACACCGGCACGACGAGATCCTCACTCCCGAAGCCCTGGATTTCGTGGGGCGCCTCGTCGACGCCTTCGCGGACCGCCGCCTCGACCTCCTCAAGGAGCGGACGCGGGTGGCGGCCAGGCTCGCCTCCGGCTCCCCGCTCGACTTCTCCATCGCCACCGCCCGCATACGCGCGGACGACTCCTGGCAGGTGGCACCGCCGGCCCCCGGCCTGACCGACCGCCGGGTGGAGATCACCGGACCGCCGGAGCGCCGGATGGCGGTCAACGCCCTCAACTCCGGTGCGCAGGTGTGGATGGCGGACTTCGAGGACGCCACCGCGCCCACCTGGGACAACATCATCGGCGGTCAGCTGAACCTGCTGGACGCCATCGAGCGCAGGATCGACTTCAGCACGCCGGAGGGCAAGCGGTACCGGCTCGGGGAGCAGGTCGCGACCATCGTCGTACGCCCACGCGGCTGGCATCTGACGGAGGAGCACCTGGAGTTCGGCGGCCGCCCGGCGCCCGCCTCGCTCGTCGACTTCGGCCTCTACTTCTTCCACTGCGCCCAGCGGCAGATCGACGCGGGGCACGGCCCGTACTTCTATCTGCCGAAGCTGGAGAGCCGCGACGAGGCACGGCTGTGGAACGACGTGTTCCTCCTCGCCCAGGACCTCCTCGGCATCCCCCGCGGCACGATCCGTGCCACCGTCCTGATCGAGACCATCACGGCGGCCGTCCAGATGGAGGAGATCCTCTACGAGCTCCGCGAACACAGCTCCGGGCTCAACGCCGGCCGCTGGGACTACCTCTTCAGCCTCATCAAGACCTTCGGACACCGCACCGACTTCCTCCTTCCCGACCGGGCGAAGGTCACCATGACCGCCCCCTTCATGCGCGCCTACACCGAACTCCTGGTGCGCACCTGCCACAAGCGGGGCGCGCACGCCATCGGCGGCATGTCCGCCCACGTACCCGGCAGGGACCCGGAAGCCCACCAGGCGGCCCTGGCCACGGTACGGCTCGACAAGGAACGTGAGGCCGAGGACGGCTTCGACGGCTCCTGGGTCGCCCACCCCGCGCTCGTGCCCGTCTGCCGCGAGGTGTTCGACGGAGTGCTCGACACCCGCCCGCACCAGATCGACCGCACCCGGAACGACGTCGAGGTGACGGCAGCCCAGTTGCTGTCCGTACGCCGCGTCAGCGCGCCACCCACGCCGGAGGGCGTACGCATCAACATCGCCGTCGCCCTGCGCTACTTCGCCGCATGGCTGAACGGACAGGGAGCCGTCGCCGTGGACGGGCTGATGGAGGACGCCGCCACGGCCGAGATCGCCCGGGTGCAGATCTGGCAGTGGCTGCGCCACCGGGTCGTCGACCGCGCGACGGTCGTGGAACTGCTGGAGGACGAGCTCGCCGCGCTGGGCGCGGAGTATCCATGGGCCCCTGTTGACGACGTCCGCGACCTCTTCGAACGGACGGCCCTGGCACGGGAGTTGCCCGCCTTCTTCACCCTTGACGCCTACACCCGCCACCTCGCTCACCGCCCGGATGGGCAGTCACTGGAGGGGCAGTCACCGGAGGGACAGTCATGAGCACAGCCATCCGACGGGTCGGGGTCGTGGGAGCGGGCCAGATGGGCGCCGGAATCGCCGAGGTGTGCGCCCGCGCCGGCCTGGACACCGTGGTCTGCGAGGCCGACGCGGTAGCCGCCGGCGCCGCGCGTGAGCGGGTGGCCGTCTCGCTCGAACGCGCCGTCCAGCGCGGCAAGTTGGACCGTCTGAGCGCCGAGGACGCACTGGCCCGCATGGTCTTCACGGGCAGCCTCGACGATCTGGCCGACCGTCAGCTCGTCATCGAGGCCGTCGTCGAGGACACCTCGGCGAAGACAGAGCTCTTCGCCGCCTTGGACAAGGTCATCGAGGATCCGGAGGCGATCCTCGCCACCAACACCTCCTCCATCCCGGTCATGCGTCTGGGCATGGCCACCGGACGCGCCGACCGCGTCGTCGGGCTGCACTTCTTCAACCCGGTCCCCGTCCTGCCCTTGGTCGAGGTGGTCTCCTCACTCCACACGTCCGCTCAAACGGTCGCGGTCGTACGGGACTTCGCCACGCACACCCTGGGCAAGACGGTCGTCCGGTCCCAGGACAGGGCGGGCTTCGTCGTCAACGCACTGCTCGTCCCCTATCTCCTCTCGGCGATCCGGATGACGGAGTCCGGCTTCGCCACGGCCGCCGATGTGGACGCGGGCATGGAGCTGGGCTGCGCGCACCCGATGGGCCCGCTGAGACTGGCGGACCTGATCGGCCTGGACACGCTCGCCGCCATCGCGGCATCGCTGTACGAAGAGTTCAAGGAACCCCTGTACGCACCGCCGCCGCTGCTCCAGCGGATGGTGGAAGCGGGGCTGCTCGGCCGCAAGAGCGGCCGCGGGTTCCACACCTACGACCGGGGCTGAGGGGCCCGGGTCCGCCGCCGGGCTGAGGGGCCTGCGGCTGCGGTGAGGGGGGCGCGGAACGGAGTGGTGATCTGTTCCGCGCCTTCCAGCCGCTTCCTGATCTTGCCTCGATCAGTAGGGCTCTGGCCTGTGAATATGGGCAGCCGTCCGCGCAGATCGCGGTCATCGGGTGGGAGGGGTTCTGAACTCCAGCGCAACGGAGTGCCCTACCGATGAATTGGGCTCCATCCCCGTTGCCCGGGAATGGAGCCCTGCGGCCTCTTCGCTGGTCAGGCCGCGCACGAACCGGCTACCGCTGCCAGGGCGTGCCTATTTGGTTGTAAAACCTCGGGATTTCGGTGGCGGTGAAGCCGTCGTCAGCGATCGAGACTTTGACAGTTTGGGAGCTGTCGTTGCAGGTCTTGCCGAGGAGACCACCGAGGAGACCTCCGAGGAGGTCACAGAGGAGGTCGTTGGTGGGGGTGGCGGCAGGAGCGACGGTGGTGGTGATTTTCGGGGGTCCTTCGGCATGGGCCGCACCTGCCGCGCCGAGAGAGGTGATGGCCAGGACGCCGGAGATGAGAGTGGCTTTGAGGGGAGTGTTCATGGCATCCAGCCTCTGCCCGCCCCTGTCCCTGCGACAGTGGGATGCCGCCAGTGGAGTGAAGACCAGGCCAGCGAAAGGGGGCCCACCTCTTCGCCAGAGGGTGGAGCTGCGGGTCGGGGCGGCGGGCCCCGGCTGTGGAGCGGGGCCGCCGAGGTGGTCATGGGGTGATGGTGTCGGCCTGGTCTTCCGCCTGGGGTTCGGTGGTCACCTCTCGGTGGACCTGCATCGGTGATGGCGTCGTGTTGGCACCAGGCGGTCCACCCGACGAGGGTGAGCAGCGGTGGGGCCTTGTCGGTGTGCGGAGGTACGCAGTGTCGGGCGAGGTGGGCGAAGAGGCTGCGTGCGTGAGGAAGTTCGTCATCTTCGCTGTGGGTGATGATGACGTGGTCTCGGGCTTTGGTGTCTTGCAGGCCGAGGATGATCCGGCAGCGATCTCAGCGTCAACACCGTTGCGTTTAGGTCCGTGAGCGGTTCGCAAGTCTGTGTGCGAAGAACGTGACGGTGGTTCGGACGGTGTTGTTCTGGCTGGTCGTGGGGTGTTGTCCGGCGTTCGGTCCGTACGTGCTGGTGGGGTTCTTGCGGGTGCGGGCCTTGAGGCGGTGCCGGTGGCGGGTTCCGCAGGGCGGTGAAGCTGATGCGGTCCATGTCCAGGCCGGGCCGGGTACAGGCGGTGTCCGCGGCGGCGCGGATGAGGGCCTGGTAGGTGGTGAGCAGGGCGTAGACCTCCTGGCCGAGGCCGGTCAGGCTGCGCCGGGTGGAAGCCCGGGTCAAGGAGGGTTGGCCCACCGGGCACGGCGTCGAACACGAAAGCGGTGTTGATCCATTGAAATTGCCGCCCGCCCCTCCACGGCACGCCCAGAACAGGTCGGCGTTCTCCTTGTCGGCGGCACGCACCAGGGTCCGTCGGAGAGGGCAACGCGGGTCTCGACGAGCTGGTCGCAGGTCAGGCCCCACCTGCGGTCGTTGAAGCCGAGCCCGCCGCCGAGGTTGAGGCCGGCCACGTCGACACCGGGGCAGCGCCCGCCGGGGAAGTACAGGCCGCGTCGTGGGCCGCGTACACGTCGGAGTTGGTGGCGCCGCCGCCCAGGTACGGCCGGCGTCCCCGCGGCACCACCTGCCGGATCGGCCGCAGACTGATCACCGGAGCGGGGCGCGAAAGGCACTCCGTGCCGGAACCTTCTCCCGTGGTCCTACGGGTGGGGCTTCCAGAACTGTTCCAGCTTCCCCTGCTTGAAGAGTTCCGGGCTGACGCTCAGGTCTCCGGCGAAGGGACGGTCGAGAACCACCACGAGGAGCAGACTGAATCCGATCAGCGCCGCGACCGCCCCGACGAACAGCACCTGCATCTTCCGGCTCCGCGTGCCGTAGAGGAAAGTCAGCGGGAGGATGACGAGCGAGCCGCCGAAGACGAGCACCTGGAGCAGCAGCGGCAGTTCCTGGCCGGCGATCGTGAGCCGGGCCCGGCGCTGAGCGGCCATCTCGTCGAGACTGTCGGCGGCCTCCGCGTAGTAGACCTTCTGCGATTCCGTGACGGGCTCGTAGTTCTGAAGGGCGTCGTAGATCCCTTGCAGCTGCCCCCCTGAGGAGAGGGTCATCCCGCCGGCCCGCATGTTCGGCCACTGCACGTCCACCACGTGGTGGACGTAGCGGCTAACGGCCTCTTTGACGCGGGTCTCCGCCGCGTCGGGGAACACCCCCGCATCGCGCAAGATCACCGCGGCTTCCGTGGCCTCGGAGGCGACCACTGACTGGGTGTTCTCCAGCTGTGTCCACAGGGTCACGATCACGAAGGCGAGGATGATTCCGTAGATCGCGCCGAACATGCCGAGCACCACGCCGACCGTGTCGTTGTGCTCGCCTTCGGTCAGCTTCGGGAACCGGTGGCGGACCAGCAGGCTTCCGGCCGCCGTCGCGAGGACGGTGCCGCCGACGATCAGCAGGGTCAGTGCGAGGGTGCTGAGGTGGTTGAGCAGCCACAGGGCCATGGTGCGTCTCCCGGGTCGGAGTCCGGCGGGGGCCGGGCCCGATCCTAGGCAGCCGCGCCCGCGGTCCCGGGGCCGTCACGCTGCGGATGCTTGATCATCAACCCCATTGGGTGTCAACACCGTCGTGGACTTCGTACTGGTGGACACGGTGATCGAGGAGACCAGGACGCGTGAGAAGCGGCTGCGGCTGCTGCCGTCCCGGGTGGTGGTCTATTTCGTCGTCGCGCTGGCCCTGTTCGAGGACTGCTCCTGTCGGGGCGTGCGGGGCAAGTTGACGGCGGGGCTGGAGGGACTGCCGTTGGTGCGTCCGGCGGTCTCCTCGCTGTCCAGGGCCCGACGGCGAATAGGAGCGGCACCGCTGCGGCGGCTGTTCGAGATCCTCGCCGGACCCGTCGCCCACCGCGGGCAGGCAGGTTCGTTCTACTGGGGGCTGCGGACCGTGGCCGTGGACGGCACCTTGCTGCACGTACCCGATGAGGAGGCGCTCACCTGGCGCTATCCCAAGCGGGCGGGCGAGAGCGTGGAGTTCGGCTATCCGCTGCTGCGACTCGTGGTCCTGGCCGAGTGCGGAACCCGTGCCGTGTTGGCCGCCGTGTTCGGTGCCGAGAGTGGCGGCGAACTTACCTACGCAGTACGCCTGTTGAGTGTGCTGGACCGTACGATGCTCCTGCTGGCCGATGCCGGCTTCGATGCGAACACCTTCGCCCGGGATGTCCAGGCCACCGGCGCCCAGTTCCTGGTGCGCTCCTCCGCCCGCCGGATACCCACCCCTTCCGGCACCTGGGCGCCGGCCCCTACCTGGCCCGGATCGGATACGGCGTCCTGCCCGTCCTGCTGACCGTCCGCGTCATCGAGGCGTCCGTCACCGTCGCGCTGGCCGACGGCACCGTCCGCACCGAGCAGTGGCGCCTGCTCACCAGCCTCCTTGACCCGGGCGTCCACCCGGCCCCCGAACTTGTTGATCTCTACCGCGAGCGGTGACAGTCGGAGACGAGGTATTTCTCGATCAAGGCGACCATGCCCGGGGGTAAGTTCACGTAATTCCCAAGGCCCTGGCTTGAGAGGGCTAGGTTGCGCCGGGTAGCCCAAGAGCAACCAAGAGGGCTGAGGAGAGCTCTTCCGCGAACAGCGCCGACCCGGTGAGCGTGTGCCGGATAGCGTCCTCATCGGGCGTCAGTCCGGCAGCAGCCGACCAGGCGAGGGCACCGGCCACGGCGGGTTCGATGGGGAAGTGCTCCAGAGGTATCTCGTAGCTCTCCGCCATCTCGCGGTTGAGCAGGCCCTCCCAGCCGATGCCGTCCGGCGTGAGGGCCTCGACGAACCCCACATCGCTGTCGTGGAAGGACACCATGACCGCCGGTGTCCCGGTTCTCTGGACGAGGGTCGACAGGCTGCGCCGTCCGGCGTCGGCGAAGTCCGTCACCTGCCAGCCCTCCGCCAACGCCTCCGTGTCGTCGATGCCCGTGAACCCGGCTTCCCGCATGAGGCCGTGCAGTTCCCCTGTGGCTCGGGTCGTCAATGATCCGCCTGAGTTTCCCATGGTCAGCAAGCTAGCGGATGCCTCTGACAAGCCGGCTCGTGCCGCTCGGACGCCGGCAAGGGAAGCCGCGACGACGGACCCTAGCGGCCTTTGTCGGTCAAGTTCCTGGGGCGCTTGTTGGGGCGGTGGCTGGGCCCGTTCATCATCGCCTGGTGGCTGGTGTCGCGCACTTCTCGCTCACGCGCTTCACGATCGCCCGCTCCGGGTCCCCGGGCATGGACGGTTGGGCGCTGCCGACAGGTCTGCCGCCCACGGCATCGCGGGCCTCCCGCCGGTCTCCGGCCGGGAGTCGGAAGGCTGCGTGAGGACGCTTCTGTCCACTGAATCGTCCCTGCGTCCACTGCGTGTCCACTGGATCTTGGTCTGGACGGATGGTGGCTGCGGTGAGCGGGGGGGGCGGAACGGAGTGGTGATCTGTTCCGCGCCTCCGCGCCTCCACGGCCATGCGGCTCAGTCGGCGGCCAGCACCGCCCCGAAGGTCTGCTGCCCGATCCGCTCGGCACGCGCCTGGTCGACCATCTTGCCCTGTACGTCCGGGTGTTGGGCGAGCCAGGACCGGGCCGAGGCCGCGGAGGTGAAGAAGTTCAGGGCGTCGCAGCACACCGCTGCGGCCGGGCCGGAGCGGGAGCGCCGCGCGACGATCACCACGGTGGATGCGGGCTCCCACCGCATACGGCCGCCTCGGCTGGTGACGGTGACCGGTTCGCCCGAGACCGGGTCCGACGAGGTGATCACCGCGTCCTCGGCGAGCATCGCCGGAATGCCCAGGGCATCGATCGCGCACATCGACCACACCTGCGTGCCGCTCGCCAAGGTCACCTGATGTGCGGTCGGCGTCGCGGAGAACGGGTAGGCCGCCTGGATCCGGCCGCCCTCGTCCAGCGTCAGGAAGTCCTCGCGCGCCAGCTCCGCGAGCACCTCGCCGGCGGACCGTCCCGCCTCGGCCGCGACGGTCTCCAGCGCGGCGGTCCGGGGCGCCTGCCCGGACGCGGCGAAGTGGCGAAGCACCGCTTGGTGCACCGCGCGCAGACCGCGCCCGGCAGGTGCCCGGCGGCCACGTCCGGCCCGGCCGACCGGGTCGAGCAGGTCCTCCTCGCGGCAATCCTCACGCACGGGGTCGGGCAGGCCGTCCCCGCAGCAGTCCTCACGCACGGGGTCGGGCAGGCCGTCCCCGCAGCAGTCCTCACGCACGGGGTCGGGCAGGCCGTCCCCGCAGCAATCCTCACGCACGGGGTCGGGCAGGCCGTCCCCGCAGCAGTCCTCGCTCACCACGTCGGGCAGGCCGGCAGCGGTCAGGGCCCGGCGCAGTTCGTCCACGGCCGGTGCCCCGTCCACGGCGCCGTCCTCGTGGCGGTAGATGCGGCATGAAACGCTCGGCGCGGCCCCGGGCCTGGCGAAGGGGTCGTTGCCGTCGAGCAGGACCGTGGGCGAGCCCGTCATGCCCCACCGGGCCGCCTCCGCCTCGTCCCGCACCTCGACCTGCACCACCACGGCCGCACGCCCGGCCAGCGCAGTACGCAGCCTCTCCCGCGCCACGGGCGCGTTCGGGCAGTCCGGAACCGTCAGAACCGTGATCCGCATGGCCGCCGTCCTCCCAGATCGCCGCCGTCTGCCACCGACGCTAGACCTTCCAGTGCGCTGGAAGGTCAACGGCTAACCTGGAGACATGCGCATCGGGGAACTGGCGACCGCGAGCGGAGTCACGACCAAGACCATCCGCTTCTACGAGCAGGCCGGTCTCGTACCGGAACCGCCCCGCACATCCGGCGGCTACCGCGACTACCCCGGCGAGAGCCTCACCCGCCTCGCCTTCATCCGTGACGCCCAGCACGCCGGGCTCACCCTTGCCGAGATCCGCGGCATCCTCGCCCTGCGCGACAGCGGCCGAGCGCCCTGCGACCACGTCAGCGACCTGATCGGCGAACACCTCGAAGAGATCGACCGGCGCATCTCCGAACTCCGCAAGACCCGCACCGCGCTCCGCGGCCTCGCTCAACGCGCCGCCGACACCGACCCGGCCTCCTGCACCGACACGGACATCTGCCGCATCATCAGCCGGCCGCGGGTGCCATAGGAGTTCCCTATAGCGCCCGCTGACATTTCGTCTTTGCCTCTCATTCTTCTCCGTACGTACCGTGAAACAGCTTTTTCCGCCGAGCGGACAATTACGTATTCGAGAGGACCGGTGGCATGACCACGATCGAGAACGAATCGGGAACGCGAGAACTCGCGGGAAAGCGCGCCTTGGTCACGGGGGGTTCTCGCGGCATCGGAGCGGCCGTCGTGCGCCAACTCCTGGACGCGGGCGCCGAGGTGCTCACGACCGCCAGGTCGGCGACGAGCACGGTGCCGGAGGGGGCCGCCTTCGTGACCGCCGACGTGCGGACGCGGGCCGGCGCGGAGGCGCTCGCCGCGGCCGCGCGGGAGATGCTCGGCGGGGTGGACGTGCTGGTCCACAACGCGGGTGGGGCGGGGCCGTACGAGAGCACATCGGCCATCCCCGACGAGGAGTGGCAGGACGCGCTCGACTTGAACTTCCTGGCGTCGGTGCGGCTGGACTCGCTGCTGGTACCGGCGATGCGGGAACGGCGTTCGGGGGTGATCATGCACGTCTCCTCCGCCGCCGTACCCCTTACCCCGCCACCGTTCCTGCACTACACGGCGGCGAAGGCGGCGCTGGAGAACTACAGCCGCGGACTGGCATCGGAGCTGGCCCCGTTCGGAATCCGGGTCAACACCGTGACTCCCGGCCGGGTCGCGACGCCCGGCGGCGAAGCGACCCGGGAGCAGTGGGCGCGCCTGGACCCGGCGCAGGGCCAGAACGTCACCAGCGTGCCGCTGGGGCGCGACGGCAGGCCCGACGACATCGCCCACGCGGTGCTGTTCCTCCTGTCCGACCGGGCGAGCTGGCTGACCGGGAGCAATCTCGTCGTGGACGGCGGTGAATTCCCCAGGGGTTGACACCGACGGAACTCAGGAATTCCTCAGGAATTCCGGAACGCTAGGTTTGACCAGGTCTCCTTACGGAGGAATTCGAGAAGAGCCGTCTCGGCCGGGCCCATGCCGGGCCGGACCACGGCGATGACGGGCTGCGAGACGACCGGGAACACCGGGCGGACGAGGTGCTCGTGACCGTGGGGCACCGCGGAGGCCGGGACGAGCGTGACCCCAAGACCGTGGGCGGCCCAGCGCACGGCCGTCGCGGTCTGGGACACGCGGGCGGCCGTGGCCGGGGCGAGATCGTTGTCCCGCAGCACGTTCAGGAGTACGGCGTCGAGCGCGCTGTCGCGGTCGAACCTCACCCACGGCTCCCCCGCAAGCTCGCGCAGCTCGACCCGGTCGGCGGCGAGCTGCCGGTGCCCGGCGCCCAACGCCACGACGAACTCCTCGTCGCCGAGGTGGTGGGCGTCGGCGGGGCTCCGCTCGCATTCCGCCATCAGGGCGAGGTTCAACACGCCCCGGCGGCACAGCCGTTCCAGCTCGGCGGAGCTCGGCTCCTCGAAGACGGTGACCTCAAGGCGTGGGAAGCGGCGCCGCAGCGCGGCAAGGGCGCCCGGCAGCTGCCGCGTGCCGAAGCCAAGCTGCACCGCGACCACCAGCTCGCCCACCAGCTCGTCGGCACCGGCCCGAGCCGTCGCCCTCGCCCGCCGCGACGCGCGCACCGCGACCTCCGCCTCCCGCAGGAAGGCGCGGCCGACCACGGTGGGCACAAGGCCGGTCGGCGTGCGGGCGAACAGTTCCACGCCCAGATCCCGCTCCAGGGCGCGGATCTGCTGGGACAGCGACGGCTGAGCGACGTGCAGCAGCTCCGCCGCCGCCGTCACCGAGCCCTCCTCGGCGACGGCAAGGGCGTACTCGTACTGACGAAGGCTCATCGGCTGCCGTCCCCTCCCTGCGGTGGACCCGGCCCACCCCGTTGAAATCGCTGCAGAAATCAGCAACTCACTTCCGCCCGCGGAGATTCCCATGGAGACGGCCGGAGCCCAGCCGCTCTCAACGGCGGCCGGTGCCGTCGCGCGGGGTGATGCGGCGGTAGGCGGCGCGGGCGTGCAGGACGCGGCCTGTCGCGGCGCCGAGGAGAGTCGCGGCCAGCAGGCAGGCCATCCATTCGGGGTCGCGGTGCCCGGCCCAGGAGATCTCGCCGGTGGGGGCGGCCGCGAAGATGTTCAAGAGGGCCCAGCACAGCAGAGCCGTTCCGGGCGCCGCGGCGAGCCGGCTCCGCACCCCGAGCACGGCGGCGAGCAGCGACAGGGCGGCGAGCGCGAACCCCGTGCGATCGAGCACGCCGAGCAGGTCGAAGAGGCTCACAAGACCAAACGCTCCCGCATAGGCCCCCGCCCAGATGAGAGGCGTCGGCACCGGCTCGGGAACAGCCCTCGCACCACTGGCCACCTGCCGCCATTCCACCACTGTCAGGTCCTCCCCCATCCCCGGGCCGGCATCGTCGCCGTGGCCCACAGGGCCGGACACGATTGTTCCCCATGCGTCGGGGGGGGGGGGGCCCCCGTAAGGAGGGCGCCCCCCCCCCCCCCAGAGAAAAGACAAAAAACA
>NZ_JBHYIG010000013.1:47280-51436 GCF_042740015.1 Streptomyces sp. NPDC059037 | reverse complement strand
TTTTTTTGTATTACCCGCCTGCGCGCCCGGGCGGGGGGGGGGCCCCCCCCCGCCCCCCCCCCCCCCGCCCCCGTAGGCATGGATCAGCAGATCAGCAGATCAGCAGGAGCCTCCCGCGCACGCGTCGAGCCAGGCGTACCAGTCCTGGTCGTAACGCGAGCCGATGTTCTGGGTCAGGTGCGTGCGGGCGGTGGCCCAGTCGCCGCTGCGGTAGGAGCCGAGCACGGTCGCCACGTCGTCCGGGTGCTTCTCCAGCATGTAGCGGGCGGCCAGGTAGCCCCAGCGGTAGGTGCGGGTCGTGTCGGTGTTCTGGTAGGTCGTGTCGAAGAGTTGGCTCAGGGGGTAGGTCTTCTTGCCTGCCTCCTTGATGGCTTCCTCGTAGCGCAGCTCGCGGTACGAGTAGGAGACGTACTCGGCGAAGCCCTCGATCCACCAGACCGTCGGGGTCGAGACCCCGGCCTCGAAGTCGCCGTACATGTTGAAGCGGCCGTCGAGGTAGTGGGTGTACTCGTGGTTCAGGTTCCAGATCTGGAAGTCGGGCCGCACCCAGTCCGCTTCGTAGGCGATGAAGCGGGGCAGGTTGCCGTCCGCCGACGGGTCGCCCTCCAGGTACATGCCGCCGTTGTTGGTGTCGATGCCGTAGATCACGCCGGCGTAGGTCTGGTAGTCGGCGCTGGAGTCGAAGACCACCACCTCGATCTTGGTGTTCTTGTCGTCCTTCACCGGGCCGCTGTCCTTGGCGACTTGGTGGAAGTACGCGTCCTGGCCGTTGAGGCTGTTGCAGGCGTAGGAGAAGTTGCCCGCGTCCATGTCCTGGGCGGCGATCGCGATGCTGTCGCTGCACGCGTTCTTGTCCTGGAGGACGGCCGCCTTCAGGCGCTCCTTGAGGTCGCAGACGCCGTAGTAGGCGCAGTTGTCCTTGTCGTATGCGTCGGCCATCTCGGCCACGCCGACCCAGAGCCGGGCCGTCCTGCCGGTCATGTCGGTGACGCCGAGCAGGTCCTTCATCAGCGGGCGGGTCTTGTCGCGGAGCCCGGCGTGCTGGACGAACCGGCCCATCTCGCGGCCCGCGTTGGCGGTGAGGTAGGACCGTTCACCGCCGAGCAGGTCGAGATGGTCCTTGGCGAACCGGTGCAGGGTGTCGAGGACGCCTGGGTTGCTCTGGACGGCCTGGACGAACTCCGGCAGTTGATGCCCGCGCCACAGGATCGTGTACACGTTGTTGACGGCGTTGAGCATCCACCACTTGTCGTTGTACGAGCTGTCGTAGCCCTGCAGCATCCGCTCGACGACACCGAGGTAGCGGGCGTTCTCCTCCGCGCTGTCGATCAGCGTGATCGCCTCCGCGAGGGTCTCGCCGTTGGCGTCCGTCACGTCGCCGGAGTGCGGGGAGGCGAAGAAGGCGTCGAGGCCTGCCTGGATGGCGGACTTCAGCTCGGGCCCGTACTCGCCCACGTCCGGCTTGTGGTACCAGTGCACGTAGTAGCCGGCCCGCAGGAACAGCACGATCTGCGGCATGCCGGTGGTGCCGTCGCCGGGGTACGCGGCGGAGCCATTGCGCAGCGCGTTGGCGACGGTGACCATCTGCGCCTCGCGGAACGCGCCGCCCGCGTCCGCGCCGGTGAGGCTGAACAGGGTGTTGATGCAGTCGGTCGTGGACGAGGTGATCTGCCGGACCAGCGCGTCGCCGGTCTGGGCGAAGTCGCCCGGGGAACAAGCCCCCTTGGCCTTCCCCTTCTTCTTGGCCGCCAGCATCGACGGCCGCTTGTGCGAGGGGTCCTTCGTCGGGGTGTCGTAGTCCTGCCGCAGCGCGTCCTGGGAGGCGGACAGCGGTGCGCGGTCGTCGACCGCGAGCCGCCCGTCCCGCACATGTTCGGCCTCCGCCGCCGCGACCGCGGGCCGCGGGCCGGTTCCCTTGTCGGCCGTCGCCGCCTGGGCGGTCCCGCCGCCGAGCGGGGCGGCGCCGACGCCGAGCGCGAGGGCCAGGGCTCCGGCTCCGGCCGCTCGGACGACGCGTGCACGTAACGAGCTTCTTCGTTCGTTCCGGCTCATTGCGGTTCTCCTGTGGGGGATTCGTTGCCTGTCGCAGACGCACCTTTTGTCGTGAGCACGCCCAGCGCTGGCGGTACCATTTCACACATCACATGCCGCCGGAAGCCTCGTGAAGCGGACGGTTTCCCCATGGAGTTGGGGTTCTCATGGCGGCGAACGGGGCAGCTGCCGGCTGAACTGACCCGCTTTGTCAGGCGCGTCGGCGAACTGGCCGAGGTGCGCGGACTATTGGGGCAGGCCCGGCTGCTGCCTGGCTGTGCCGCCGCCTGGACGGCATCCCGCGCTGCCGCCGGCATCAGACACTGCCCGCTGATCGGCCTGGCCGACAAGTCGGTGGTGCTTCGGCACGGCGACAGCTACCAACTCCTGGACACCATCTGCGAGGTCGGCGCCCTGCGCACCGGCCTGAGCGGCAGGCTGCGGATCGGCTCGGTCCCCTCGGCGTCCGGCGCCGTCCCGCCGCTGACCGCCCCGTTCTGCGCGGCGCACCCGCTGGTGACCGTGGAAGTGCTGGCGGACCTCCGGTCGGATGAGATTCTCCGGCAGCTGCAGAACTTCGAGATCGACGCCGGCCACGTCGCCGACGGCCTCGCCCATCAGCCGACGGCGACTTGGGCGGACGCGGCGCGGCTGCCGCTGTGCATGCCGACCGGGGCCGGTGAACGGCCGCTGCCCGCAGCAACAGTGATGGTGCGTCAGGCAGCCCGGATGCCGAGCTGGCGCAGGGCCGACGCCACCGCCCCTGCCCCGCACATGCCGTGCGCCCCGGGGCCCGGCGGGGTGGCCGCCGAGCACAGGAACACCCCGGGCAGGCCGGTGGCGTACGGGTCGAGTGCGGGGCGTGGCCCGATGAGCAGCTGCGGGACGGTCTTGGCCCCGGTGAGGATGTCGCCGCCGGTGAAGTTGGGGTTGGCTGCGGCGAAGTCGGCGGGCCGGGTGACCTGCCGGCCCACGATGCGTTCGCGCACCCCGGGGGCGAAGCGCTCCAGCTGTTGGAGGATCGCCTCGGTGGCGTCTGAGTCGTAGCCGTACGGGACATGGGCGTACGTCCACACGGGGTGGACGTCACCGGCCGACCGCGACGGGTCGGCCAGATACTGCTGGCCGACCAGGACGAAGGGGCGCTCCGGCATCCTCGCGCGGGTCACTTCCCGCTCCGTGTGCGCGACTTCGGCGAGCGGGCCGCCGAGGTGCACGGTGACGGCGCGGCGGGCGTGCTCGTTCGTCCAGGGCACGCCGCCTTCGACGGCCAGGTCGAGCTTGAAGGCGCCGGGTCCGCGGCGGAAGCGTTCATAGGCCGCCCGCACGCGGGTGGGCAGCAAGTCGCCGTAGAGGGACGCGACTTGGGCCGGGTCGAGGTCGAGGAGGGTCACATCGGCGGGCGGGATCTGTGCGCGGTCCGTGACCCGCACCCCGGTCTCGATCGTGCCGCCGTGCGCCCGCAGCACCCGCTCCATGCTGCGGGCGATGGACTGCGAACCGCCTTCGGCGACGACCCACCCGGCCGCGTGGCCCGCGGTGAGGATGCCGAGGGGGATCGCGGAGGTGAAGGGACGGGACAGCGGGCGGAAGTTGTGGGCCGCGACACCGGCCCACAGGGCCTGCGCCTGAGGAGTCTTGAAGAGGCGTGCGAGGGCGGTCGCGGGCAGGGCGGCCGGCAGGCCGAAGCGCGCGAGCAGCAGCGGGTGCGCAGGGACGCGCAGCAGGGGGCCCATCGTGTCCGGGGCAAGCGCGTCCCAGTGGCGTACCGAAGGTGCGAAGAGCGCGCGGTAGCGGTCGCCGTCCGCTCCGAGCATGCGGCTGGTCTCCGCCACGGAGCGCAGCAGTACGCCGGCCGTGCCGTCGTCCAGCGGGTGTACGCAGTCGATGTCGGCCGAGCGCCAGCGCAGACCGTGCTGTTCCAGGCCCAGCGCGCGCAGCGCCGGTGAGGCGACGGCCATGGGGTGGATGGCCGAGCAGTGGTCGTGCAGCAGTCCGGGCACGATGGCCTCATGGCTGCGGGTGCCGGGGCGCCCCGCCGCGGGGGGGGGGGGGCTCGGGGGAGACATAGCCCCCCCCCCGGGTGGGGAGCCGCGGAGTGCGGCGAGCCGAGAGGAGCCCCCCC
>NZ_JBHYIG010000013.1:0-47270 GCF_042740015.1 Streptomyces sp. NPDC059037 | reverse complement strand
CGTGAGATGTGTATACGAGACTGGGCGTGGGGGTGGAGGGCCGTGCTGTGGTCGTGCAGCAGTCCGGGCACGTGGGCCTCTGGGGTGGGGGTGCGGCCGGCCCGCTGGTGGGCGGCTTCCAGGAGGGTGACGTCGAGCCCCGCCTTGGCGAGGAGTGCCGCGGCGGCGAGCCCGTTGGGCCCGCCGCCCACGACGACCGCGGACGTCATGACTCGGTGTCCGCGGCCACGGGCCGCAACGGATGCAGCGACTCCACGTCGTGGACGGGGTAGTCCGGCCCGTCGGTCGGCCAGGGCTGGCGGATCAGCATGTCCCGCACCTTGACGTGGCCCCGCTCGAGCAGGCCAAGCGCCGCGTCGTGGATCTCATAGTCCTGAGTCTGCCGGTGAATGGGCTGGGCTTCCAGGCAGATCACCCGGACCTCGCCGGGGGCGAAGCCACAGCGGGCCTGGACGGCACGCAGCAGCTGGTCGTCGTGGAGGTGGCCCTCGCCGAAGTTCCAGCCGATCGCGAAACCGGCGACCATCTCTCCGTCGACCACCATGACGTCGTCCTGGCCGTCGGTGAGGCGGGCGATGAGTCCGTTGTGGGCGCGCCCGTGGGAGTGCATGGCCCGCCAGCCCTCCACCTTGGCGGCCATGAGCAGGGCGGTGTCGGCGTCGTAGAGCTGCGCCAGCTGGTTCGAGGCGAGCCGGGTCGCGGTGGTCAGACCCGCTTCCAGGCGCTGCGCCGCGTCACCGGTGAACACCCAGACGCTGGTGGCCCAGTTGCCCGCGTAATAGCGCATCGCGGGCAGGAAGGAGACGAGGTCGGGCCGTATGTTGCCGAGGGCGGGCAGCAACAGCAGGCTCGGCAGGATCACGGCGAGCAGCCAGGGCGAGTCCAGGTCCCGGACGGTGAGGTCGCTGTGGGCGCCGAACAGGTAGAACAGCGAGAAGATGAAGAAGATGTTCCACTCCAGCGGCACCCCCATCGGGATGGTCGAGAGGATGTGGAGGTGGAAGACGGCCATGTAGAGCAGCGCCGCCCACGTCCACCAGCCGCCGTCGCCGAAGAAGACCAGGTGGAGCGGGACGGCGTACTCGGTGGCGGTGCCGACATGGGCGAGCAGGAACGACAGGCGTGAGGGGCGCAGGTCGTCCGGATGGTCGCGGTAGAAGATCCGCTTGATGCGGCCCGAGGGGATCAGGGGCGCGTTGCTCATCATCGTCGCCACCACGAACGGGAAGTGGTGGTTGAGCTTGGAGGTCGCGGCGCCCCACCAGAGCGCCAGCATGACGAGCTCGAAGCCGATGAACTGGTCGTTGTACGGGAAGAAGAAGAGCAGCAGCGAAAGACCGTACTGTTCCGCGCGCGCCGCGAGGAACACGGTCTTGTCGCGCAGGCCGAGCACCGCCAGGCCCGCGATGAGCGGTAAGGCGGCAAGGGGTTCGACGAGGCCGACGTGACCGAAGTCCGCGATGCCGGTGCCGTCGCCGGGGCGGCTCAACAGCCAGCCGCCGGAGGCGAGTACGGCAGCGTACAGCAGGACGTCGACGGCGGTGCGCCGGTCGCCGCGGGTCAGCGGCACCTTGTCCGGCCACGGGGGCAGCCGGATGGTACCGGGCCGCAGCCAGTAGAGGATGGAGCCGATCGGCGGGTTGAAGCGGGAGGAGAGCGGGCCGGATCCGCAGCCGAGCCCGACGATCTCCCACAGGATCGTGAAGACGATCAGCTTCTGGTAGACGATCGGCTCGGACCACCAGGAGCCCACGTCGCCGACGGCGCCCAGGCCGGGCGTCAGCGAGATCACGAGGGCCGCGCCGCCGACGTAGAGCGCGCACTTGACCACATAGAACAGGAACACGCCGTAGGGGCTGCCGAAGCCGTGCTCGACCCAGTGCCGAGTCAGGATCTCCAGGCGCTCACGGCGCGGCAGGGAGCGGAAGTCGCCGGCGTCGACGGGCACCAGCCGGGGTTTGATGAAGCCCATGGGGTCAGCCTCTGTGTCTCGGATGAATGAGGTTTTGTCTCGTACGAATGAGGTGGGGACGAACGCGAAGGTATGCCGGAACCAGGTGTCGTGGCGCCTCCCTTCCTCATCCGCGCCCTATGGTCATTCGGGAGTCAAAGGGGAGTTTTATGGCCACCGGGATTCCGCCGCGCGACGCTTCCGCCCAGGATGTGAAGGCGGGGCTGCTGCTGCGTCGTTGGAAATTGTGGATCGTCCCGAGTGTGCTCAGTGGCTTTGTCGCACTCGCCCTTTCCCTGCTGTACATGGGCGGCATCCTCACGCCCGCCGACCATCTGGACCGGCTGCCCATCGCCCTGGTGAATGCGGACACGGACAAGCCGCTGCCGGGTCAGCAGGAGAATCTCGGCTCCCAGGTGAGTGCCGGCATCGTCTCCTCCACTCCGCGCGGGGAGGTGGACTGGCGCAGGATCAGCCGCGCAGAGGCTCAGGACGAGCTGGCCTCCGGCAAGGTCTACGGAGCGCTGGAGATCCCCTCCGGCTTCACGTCCGCCGTGGGATCGCTGGCCTCCGGGAAAGCCACCGCCCAGCCGACCCTCACGACGCTCACCAATCCCGGGATGGGCAGCCTCGGCTCGTCCTTGGCCGGGCAGATCACCCAACGGGCGGCGCACGAGGCTTCCGCGGGCATCGGCAAGCAGCTGGTGTCGGCACCGGAAGTCGCCAAGGCGAGTTCCACCACGCGGGTGCTGCTCGCCGACCCGGTCGCGGTGAACACCAAGGTCGGCCACCCGATCGGTACGCACACCGGTCTGGGTTTGAGCGCCTTCTACTACACCCTGCTGCTGGTCCTGACCGGGTTCCTCGCCGCCAACCTCATCCACAACACCGTCGACAGCTCACTCGGCTACGCGGACAGCGAGATCGGCCCCTGGCACTCCCGGCACCCCACCGTTCCCATCAGCCGCACCCAGATGTTGCTCCTGAAAATGGTCATGACCGCGGGTCTCTCGCTCCTGACGACCACGCTTCTCATGGTCGCGACGGTCTCGATCCTGGGCATGGACGCGCCGCACCCGGCGCTCCTTTGGGTGTTCTCCTGCTGCGCGAGTCTCTCCGTCGGCCTCGGCGTTCAGGCGATCAACGCCGCCTTCGGCAGCATCGGCCAGCTGGTGGCCATGTTCGTCTTCATCGCGCTCGCGCTCCCGTCGTCCGGCGCCACGGTCCCGCTGGAAGCCACGCCGGGCTTCTACCGCTTCCTCGCCACGTTCGAACCCATGCGCCAACTCGTCTCCGGCGTCCGGGCGATCGTCTACTTCGACGCCCGCGCCGACGCCGGACTCACCCGGGGCTGGATCATGATCGCGGTCGGTTTCGTCGCCGCGCTCGTGTTCGGCTTCGCCATGACCCGCTATTACGACCGCAAGGGCCTGCACCGGATGGTGCCGCAGCCGGGGTGACGGTCCTCGTCGTGAGCGGCGGCTCGCCGTGGCTGCGTCAGCCCTCCCCCGAGACGCCCGTCTC
Organism: Streptomyces sp. NPDC059037; assembly: GCF_042740015.1. Classification (NCBI taxonomy): domain Bacteria; kingdom Bacillati; phylum Actinomycetota; class Actinomycetes; order Kitasatosporales; family Streptomycetaceae; genus Streptomyces; species Streptomyces sp. NPDC059037. The sequence continues at coordinate 43,795 of NZ_JBHYIG010000013.1, read as the reverse complement.
GCCCAGCGACACGATCGTCACGGCCGGCTCTCCGCCGGGCGTCTTGTAGCTGACGCTGTCGCCCGCGCGGTGGCCGAGCAGCGCGTGGCCCATGGGACTGTCGTACGTGACCATCGTCGGGTCCAGCGGCTCCCCGACCTCGCCGATCTCGACGGTTCCCACCGTGCCGTCCGAGAACCGCACGGTGACCGTGCTGCCCATCCCGACCTCGTCGGTCGACGGCGGACCCGCGTCGTCCGCCTGGCGGAGCCGCAAGGTGATCTCGGTGATGCGGTCGTCGAGGCGTCCGATGACGGCCAGCCGCCGCAACTCGTCGGCCTGGTCGGCGCGGTCGCCCGCTTCGTCGGTGTTCTGCAGCGTCGCGGCATCCGCGTTCCGTTCGGCGCGCAGGTCTGCGAGCTCCTTCTCGAGCGCGCGACGTGCGCTGGCGCCGATCGGCTGGGGATCTCCGTTCATCACTGCTCCCGTGAACTGTCAGCTTTCTTACTGATCGCCGTCGGCGGATTCCGTAGGTTCCGCAGCGGCTCCCTTGCGTACGGTGCAGTGGAGCGTGTCGTTCTCCACGTCGGCGACGATGGTGTCGCCCGGGTCCGCATCGCCGCCGAGCAGGAACGAGGCGATGCGGTTGTCGAGCTCGGCCTGAATCGTGCGGCGCAGCGGACGGGCGCCGAATTCCGGCTGGTGGCCATGGGCGACGAGCAACTTCTTGGCCGCGTCGGTGACTTCCAGATTGATGCCCTGGGCGTGCACCCGGTGCTTGCTCTGGTCGAGGAGGTGATCCACGATCTGCGACAGGTCGTCCTCGGTGAGGCTGTGGAAGATGATGATGTCGTCGATGCGGTTGAGGAATTCGGGCAGGAACCGCGTCCGCAGTTCCTCCATCAACTCGTCCTTGATCTCGGACACATCGCCCTCGTGCGCGAGAATGCGGTGGGCGCCGATGTTGGACGTCATGATGATGACGCAGTGGCGGAAGTCGACGGTGCGTCCCTGGGCGTCGGTCAGCCGTCCGTCGTCGAGGATCTGCAGCAGTGTGTTGAAGACGTCCGGGTGGGCCTTTTCCACCTCGTCGAACAGCACCACGCTGTAGGGCTGCCGGCGGACCTTCTCCGTGAGCTGGCCGGCCTCTTCGTAACCGACGTATCCGGGCGGGGCACCGACGAGCCGGGCGACGGTGTGCTTCTCCTGGAACTCGCTCATGTCGAAGCGGATCATGTGATCCTCGTCGCCGAACAGCAACTCGGCCAGCGTCTTGGCGAGTTCGGTCTTGCCGACGCCGGTGGGGCCGAGGAAGAGGAACGAGCCGACGGGGCGGTTGGGGTCGCCCATGCCCGCACGGTTGCGGCGTACGGCCTCCGAGACGGCGGTGACCGCCTCGTCCTGGCCGACGATCCTGGCGTGCATCTCCTCTTCGAGTTTGAGGAGCTTCTCCTTCTCGCTCGCGGTGAGCTGGGAGACCGGGATCCCGGTGCGGCGGGACACGACATCGGCGATGTCGTCGGCGGTGACGGAGACGACGCCCTCGCGGCGCTCCTCGATGCCCGCGAGTTCGCCTTCCGCCTCGGCGATCTGCCGCTTGAGGTCGGAGGCCTTCTCGAAGTCCTCACCGGCCACCGCATGGGCCTGCTCGCGGCGGAGTCTGGCGATACGGTCCTCGCGGCTGACGACCTCGGTGGAGCGGCCCGCACTGCGCAGGCGGACACGGGCGCCCGCCTGGTCCATCAGGTCGATGGCCTTGTCCGGCAGGAACCGGTCGCTGATGTACCGGTCGGACAGCTCGGCCGCGGCCGCCAGGGCGCCGTCGGCGAAGCGGACCTGGTGGTGGGCTTCGTAGGCGTCCCGCAGCCCTTCCAGGATCTGCACCGTCTGCTCGACGGTCGGCTCCGGGATCAGTACGGGCTGGAAGCGGCGCTCCAGGGCTGCGTCCTTCTCGATGTGCTTGCGGTACTCGTCGATGGTCGTCGCGCCGACGACATGGAGCTCTCCGCGTGCCAGCGCGGGCTTGAGCATGTTGCCCGCGTCCATCGACCCCTCGCCGGTGGCGCCCGCGCCCACGACCGTATGGAGTTCGTCGATGAACAGGATGATGTCGCCGCTGGCTTCCTGGACGTCCTCGATGACCTTCTTCAGACGCTCCTCGAACTGGCCTCGGTACTGTGCGCCGGCCACCATGCCGGAGAGGTCGAGCGAGACGACCCTCTTGTCCTTCAGGGTCGCCGGGACTTCGCCGGCCACGATCCGCTGCGCCAGGCCTTCGACGATGGCGGTCTTGCCGACGCCGGGCTCGCCGATGAGCACAGGGTTGTTCTTGGATCGCCGCGAGAGGATCTCGACGGTCTGCTCGATCTCGTCGGACCGCCCGACCACCGGGTCGAGCTTTCCGGCCTTCGCTTCCTCCGTCAGGTCCCGCCCGAACTCGTCCAGGGTCGTGGCCGGCTTCTCCTTCTTCGCGTCGGCCGGGAATCCGTCCGAGCGGGCCGCCTGGTCCGCGAGGCCCGAAAGCCGCTCCGGGTCCAGGCCCTCCGCGCGCAGCAGCCGGTTGGCGCCCGAGTCGGCGCCGTCGAGGAGCGCGCTGAGAATGTGCTCGGGCCCGATGTACGAAACCCCGGCGGCCTGCGAGTGGGCGTAGGCGGTTGCCAGGGTGCGCTTGGCCGCCGGTGTCAGTCCTGGTTCCGCGGACGGCTCACCGGACTCCCGTGGAAGGACCGCGTCGAGTTCCGAGGCGAGCTTGTCGGGATTCACGCCGACCTGGGAGAGCAATTTGCGCGCGGGGTCGACCTGTGCGGATGCCCAGAGCAGGTGCTCCGTGTCGAGGTCGGGGGTTCCGTCCTTGACGGCTCGCTGCGCGGCCAGATTCAGGAGTTCCTGCGAGGAATCGGTCAGGAGCCGTCCGATGGGAACGCGCTGAACGGCCGGTGGCGACGATGCCGGGGACATTCCGAAAAACCGATTCAACATCTCGCTGAAGGGGTCAGAGGAACCGAACCCTGAACCGAAGGACATCGACATCGCAGCTCCTGGTACCGAGGGGAGATCTGTACAACTGAAACGCGATGTCCACTGCTCTGCAAGCGGAGAGAAATGCAGGCGGGAACGAGAATTGAAGGGCTGCTCGGCCGCTCTTATCCGGGCTGAGCGTCACCACTGCCTCGTCGAGCGCCGGCGCCGGACGCAGTGTGGCCGGGGCGTGGCTCACGGCGTCATGACGGTAGCCGCCGCACCGCCGCTCAGCCCGGCGAGTCCACTCGCTCCGCGCGCTCGAGGAGAACCTCTGCTGCCGCCCGTGCGTGTCGGCCGTAGTCCGCGTCACCCAGCACCATGGCGCGGCTGGCCGCCCCGTCCGCGAGGGTGGCCAGTTGTTCGGCGAGGGCGATCGGTTCGCGGCAGCCCAGCTCCGTCACCAGCGCGGCGATCAGCTGCGCCATCCGCAGTTTCTGTTCGCGGGCGTAGGAGTGGGCCGCGCTCTCCGGGTCGGGGAACTCCGCGGCGGCGTCGATGAACGGACACCCCCGCACGGGATTCGCGCCCCCCGCGGGCTGCTCGAACAGCTTGAGGATCCGTTCCCGCGGGGGGATGTCCTCGCGGGTCAGCACGCTTTCCAGCGTGGCGCCCGACGACGCGAGGTCCTGCAGGTGGGCGATGACCAGGTCGTTCTTGGTCCGGAAGTGCGCGTAGAGCGTCCGCTTGGACACCGGGGCTTCCTCCGCGACCTGCTCCATGCCGGTCGCGTTGATCCCCTGGACCGCGAACAGCTGCGCGGCGGCAGCCAGAATCCGCTCCCGCCCTCCGCGCCCCCGCCGTTGAGATGTCGTAGCCGTCGCACTCATGAGGCAAGTATACGTACGCGTTTACTTACCAAGGTGCGTGCTGTTACGGTCGACCCACCCAAGTAAACGCACCCGTTTACATCATTGAACGGCGATATTGAACGGCGTTGAGGAGCCCTATGAGCAAGTCGGTCCCCACAGAGCTGAGTGGCTGCGCGGAGAAGCTGATCCGTGGCCGTCACGCGACCCGGGCGTTCCGTCCGGGAGCCGTGCCCGAGGACACGATGCGTGCGATCTTCTCGCTGGCCGGCGCCGCGCCGTCCCATTCCAACGCACAGCCGTGGCAGGTGGAAGTGGTGAGCGGCGCGGCGCGTGAGCGCCTTGCGGACGCCTTGCGGGCGGCCCATGCCGAGCAGCGCGTCTCGGTGGACTTCCCGTATTCCGAAGGGATGTACTCGCCGACTCACCAGGCGCGCCGGGCGGCGTTCGGCGGCGAGCTGTACGGAGCGCTGGGCATCGGTCCCGACGACCACGCGGCACGCGCGGCCTACGACGCGCAGAGCCTGCGCTTCTACGGCGCGCCGCACGCCGCGTTCCTGTTCGTCACCGGAGACGGCGGGGCCCGCCTTGCCGCGGATGTCGGCGCCTACATGCAGACGCTGCTCCTGGCGATGACCGCGTACGGCGTGGACAGTTGCCCGCAGGGGCTGCTCAGCTTCTACGCCGACACCGTCCGCGCCGAACTCGGCGTGACCGAAGGAAAGCTGCTCCTGGGCATCTCGTTCGGCTATGCAGACGAGGCCGCCCCGGTGAACCGGATCACCACCGAGCGGGCCGCGCTCGGGTCAACCACGGCCTTCCATGACTGACGACTTCCGTTTGCCCACAGCCCTGGCTATGCGAACTGGCCGGGCTGGTAGTCGCCTGCGGGCTGCTGGACGATGACGTTTCCCCGGTTGAAGGCGTTGATCAGCGCGATGGTCGACACCAGGGCGGCCAACTGCTCCTCGTCGTAGTGCTTGGCGGCGTTCGCCCAGGCCTCGTCGGTGACGCCACCGGCCGCGTCCGCGATACGTGTGCCCTGCTCTGCCAGCTCCAGGGCTGCCCGCTCGGCGTCGGTGAAGACCTTGGCCTCGCGCCAGGCCGCGACCAGGTTGAGGCGCACCGACGTCTCACCGGCGGCGGCAGCGTCCTTGGTGTGCATGTCGGTGCAGAATCCGCAGCCGTTGATCTGGCTGGCGCGGAGCTTCACCAGCTCCTGCGTCTCGGCGGGCAGCGTGGACTCCGCGAGCACCTTGCCGGCGGCGACCAGGTGCTTGCCGAACTTGGCTGCGACCGGGCTGGTGAAGAAGTTCAGGCGGGCTTCCATGATGCGCTCCAGTGTCGTTGCGGGTGCCTACACCCTTCCGACGGAACAGCTCCGCCAAATGTGACATGGCCGCCCGATCAGCTGCCCGATCGGCCCGTCGGCGCCAGCCGCAGGGTCCTTGCCGCCGCCGTCTGTTCCCGCTCGATGCTCGGCAAGATCTCGTCCCGTGCGAGAGGGTCCGCCTGCACAGCGGCCAGGTGCGCTCGGTACGTGCTCTCGTCGGGGTAGGCCGTGACGACCACGGCGACGTTCTCCCCGGTGCGGACGGGCAGTCGGGGGAACGTGTTGGGCGCCGCCTCGGTGCTGAGGGCGGCCAGGGGCGCGGGGCCCGTCCTGTGCAGCACGGGGAGGAGTTCGTCCCGGATCAGCGCGATGCCGTCCTGGTGGCCGGGAGGGAAGGACCACACCGTGGCGGCCACGAAACGCTCCGGCGCCGGAGCGCCGACCTGGGGCCGCCGGGACGGGGAGACGGCGAAGCCGCTCTCTTCCGACAGGGGACGCAGGAGGAGTACGTCGTCGGAGTCGAGCATGGTGGCGTTGGCCTGGGGGCCGTGCTTGGCCCAGACGGGGCCGTCGTAGAAGGACGTCAGCGCGCGCCGGCGCGTCGTCATGTCCCGGAATCCGCGCAGCCAGACGAAGCGGTCCGGGTCGTCGAGGTCGCGGAACTGGCCGAACACTCGCATCCCGGCCTCTTCCTGGGGTTCGATGAACTCCCGGTCGAACAGCTCGATGAGTTCGTCGCGCCGGCCGGGCCGCAGCGTGTACTGGCGAAGCTCGATCACGGCGGGACGACCGGAAGTCTCAGTGCTGGCCACGCGGCAGGCTCCTGTTCAGTTCTCTTCGTAAGGGTCTTCGGTGCTTCGGTGCTTCGGTGCTCGCGGCTGACGCTACGACGGCCGTGTGTCAGAGGCTGTCAGGGTTTCCGGGGAGAATGCGCCCATGTCTGCTGGTCGATTGCTGTCGGTGCTGCTGTTGCTGCAGTCCCGCGGCCGCGTGTCCGCGCGAGGCATCGCGGACGAGCTGGGCGTGTCCGTGCGCACCGCCTACCGTGACGTGGTGCGGCTGCAGGCCGCCGGAGTCCCGGTGTACGCGGAGCCGGGCCGCGGGGGCGGCTACCGGCTGCTCGACGGCTATCGCACCCGGCTGACCGGGATGAGCCAGGGCGAGGCGCGGGCGCTGTTGCTCGCCGGACTGCCGGGCCCCGCGGCCGACTTGGGGCTGGCGGCGGAGGTGACCGCGGCGCGCCTGAAGCTGCTTGCCGCGTTGCCGACGGGGCTGCGCGAGGAGGCGGCGCGGACCGCGGCGGTGTTCCACCTGGACGCTCCGGCCTGGTACCGGGAGCCCGAACAGACGCCGTATCTCGTTGTGTTCGTCGACGCGGTGCTCAACCGGCGTGTGGTGGACGTGCGTTACCGCCGCTGGCGCGCACCGCAAGAAGTGCGGCGTCGCCTCCGCCCCTACGGCCTGGTCCTCAAGTCCGGTGTCTGGTACCTCGTGGCCGCCACGGAGAGCCGGGTCGCGACCTACCGGGTCACCCAGGTCCTGGACGCGGTGCCGAGCGACGAACGGTTCGACCGGCCGCCGGACTTCGACCTGGGTGTGTACTGGACCTCGTACCTGGACGACTTCCAGCGGCGCCGCTTCACCGGCACGGCCACCATTCGTCTCTCCGCGCGGGGACGCCGACGCCTGCCGGACAACCTTCCCCCGGAGGTGGTGCGGGCGGTCGAATCCACCGCGACCGCCGTCGGCGACGACGGATGGGTCGAGGCGGTCATCCCGACCGAGAGCACCGAGCACGCGTGCGGCGAGCTGCTGCGGCTCGGTGTCGACGTCGAGGTCGTCGCACCCGCGGAACTGCGCCGGGCCATGGCCGACACGGTCGACGTACTCGCCAGGACGTACGGGATCGGCTGACCTGCCGGCGTCGCGAAGGCCGGGTCAGATCACGCGGAAGAGGTCGGCGGCGGCGTGGACGTCGGTGAGGTCCTCGATGGAGCGGAGGTTGTCGCACAGGGCGTCAAGGACCGAGCCTGCTTCGGCGGCGGGCGGGGCGCCGATGGCCACGCCGAAGACGCGGAAGCCCAGAAGGTGCTTGGCTTCGTTCCAGCCGCGCATCCACTCCTCGGTGACGCCGCATTCGTCGTCGGTGAGCAGCACGATGTCGCCGCGCTCGCGGGCGGCGTCGTTGAACTCCTCCCCCAGCAGCTCGGCGGCCGCCGTCAGGGGCGTCTGGTAGCTGGTGCCGCCGCCGAGGAAGGTCTCCGCGAAGTCGAGGGTCCGGTCGATGCCTGCGGGACGGTCGGCCGGGAAGCGGAAGACCTGGATCTTGTCGGCGGCGGAGAACAGGATGCCGACGAAGTCACGCCCGGCGTCGCGGGCCTGGTCGAGGAGCGCCAGGGCGCACGCCTTGGCCCACGCCTCCCGGGTGACTCCGCCGGGCCCTTCCACGTACATGGAGTGCGAGGTGTCCACGCAGGCGATGACGGCGCCCTTGCCGGTGGTCTGCTCTCCCTGGCTGTCGTAGAGCATCAGCTCCCCGGCGGCGTAACGCGCGGCGAACACCGCACGCAGCTCGGGCAGGCCCAGGTTGGCGAGTTCGGAGGGGATGACGCGGGAGAGGTCATTGCCGAGCGTCACGCCGACCAGTTCCCCGGCGGTGTTCTCCACCTTGCGGGCGCGCTCGGCTCCGGCCATCTGCCGGAAGCGGCCGATCAGTTCGGCCCACTGTGCGAGCCGGCCGGTGCGCAGCCGCTCGGCGAGCCGGGCGCGCCGGTCGAACGCCAGCCGCTCGAGATCGCCGGGACCGACGCCCCACGCCCGCATCAGGGCGGCCTCCTCACGCGCGGCCCTGGCCGCCTTCGCCGCCGAGTTCCGCGCGGCGGCGCCGATGCCGGGAGCGGCCACCGCGAGGACCTGCCCGGCGTCCCGGGCGGCCCGCTGAGCAGCGGCTTCTGCGGCCTCGGCTGCGGCGATCGCCTGGTGGACGGCGTCGGCGGACGGAGCCGGCACGGTGCCGTCCTGGTCGGCGAAACGCCGGAGCGCATCGGCCACGGCGGTGGCCGCGCCTTCGGCGTCCTCCTGTGCCTTCTTCGCCCGCTCGGCCCGGTCCTGGGCATCCCGGGAGCTGTCAAGCATCCGGCGCAGCGCGGCGGCCTGGGCGAGCACGGCCATGGCGGCGGCGTAGGGGTCACCGGCCGTCTCCCGGCGCAGCTCGGCGAACTCCATCGACTCCACCAGTGCGGCGATGACCTGGTGGTTGACCAGCCGGGACGGGTCCATCTCCGCGCGCTCGCGCAGCCGCGGGCCGACCTTGTACGCGGCCAGGAACGCGTCGCTGAGGAGGTCGGTGGCGTAGGGGTGACGCTCGTTCAGCTCCTCGGCGAGGTCGCGCAGTCCGGCCGACTGCGCGTAGGTGTCGCGCCAGGCGATCTGCTCGAACCGGTCCGCGACCACGGCCGCGGTGTGCCGATCGGGAGCGGCGGCGGACAGGCCCAGCCACTTCCCTGCCCTGCCCGCCAACTCGTCGAGCCTGCCCGGCATTTCGCCCATGGCCTTGATCCCCCCGGTGGTCAGAGCTGAGCCTGCACCATGCTCGCGTCCATGCCGAGGGCCTCGGTGAGGACGCGGGCGCGGACGGCGCGCTGGCGGCCGGTGACCCTGTCTATGGCGGCGGTGGAGCGGCCGGCGCCCACCGCCTCCTCGCGCAGCTTCTCCAGGCGCTTTCCCGCCATGGCGAGCTTGTTGTGGGCCTTCTTGATGACCCACTCGCTCAGCGCCTCGCGGGACTGCCCGGCCATGGCGTCGAGCTGTACCTCCAACTCCTCGATGGCGTCGGCCAGTTCGAGCGCCTCCTTGGCGTCGGGGTTGACCAGTTGCAGCACCTCGCGCTCGACGGTCGGGCGCTCGGCCGGTGAGTCCCACAGCACGTGCGTAAGGACCGACAGGTCGGTCTCGGCGACCGCCGGGCGGCCGTCGAGGTACGCGGACGCCTGGAGCAGGCCCACCGCCTGCCGCCAGCGGCGGTCCGATGCGACGAGTTCCTTGCGGCGCAGGGCGGCCCGCAGCGTACACACCGCGTCCACGATCCCGTCGGGGACGTCCACGGAAGGGACGGCCTCGGTCACGGCGTGCCGCAGCGCGGCCAGCTCGACGGTGGTGCGATGCGGTGCCGCCGGGCGGCCGACGGCGGAGCGGACCAGTGCGGCGAAGCTGGACGGGTCGGCCAGGTATCCGACCTCGATCCGGACGAGGAGCCGGTCGTAGATCGCGGCCGTATCCTCCCCGGCAGGCAGTTCGTTGCTCGCCGTGATGGCGCCGATCAGGGGGCAGCGGATCGGCTCGCCGCCGCTCTCGGGGTGGTAGATCCGCTCGTTGAGATAGCCCAGCGTCTCGTTCAGCGCCGCCGTGGAGCACTTGAATATCTCGTCGATGAACGCGACGTGCGCGGTCGTGGCACGGCCGTCGTAGACCTGGCGGTACTCGCCCCTGGCCAGCGCGGCGACGTCGACGGGACCGAACATCCTCGTCGGCGCGGTGAACCTCGACAGGAGGATCTCCCAGTAGGACGCGCCGTCGACCCGGCCCGTGAGCTCCCGGGCCAGCTCGGACTTCGCCGTCCCGGGAGGGCCGAGCAGCAACGAGTGCTGCCCGGCAAGAAGTGTCACCACCAAGGTCCGCACCACGTCGGCCCGTTCGTAGAAACGGTCCGACAGCTCGTCGCAGACCGTCCGCAGCCTCTTGGCCGTGTCCTGCGCGTCCGGTGCGTCTGGTGCGTCTGGTGCGTCCGGTGCGTCCGGTGCGTCCACGTGTTTCAACTCCTTGCGACGCCGCCCTGCCGGGCTCGGTCCTTGCCCGAGCAAGATAGCCGCCGCTTCACCCGGTGATGAGGCCGGTCAGGACGCCCGTGATCACCGCCCTCCCCCGGAGTCGGCACGCAGCGCCGCATCGACCATCCCTAGGGTCCGCGCGGCCTGCGCATCGGCCTGCGGCCCGCCGAGCCTGAGGGTGAAGGCCGCGCTGGTCACAGCCCTGTTGCCGTCCGGCGTCACACCGCACTCGGAGACACAGCCGAGACTCGTCCCGCCGTGGAACCAGATGCCGTCGCCACGCCCCGCCACCGGCCTCCAGGCGATGCCCAGGCCGTAGCGGACACCGGGCACGGGGATCAGATCGGCGGCCGGCACGGTCTGTTTCATCGCCGCCAGCTGGGCGGGACGCAGCAGCCGGCCGCTCATCAGGGCGCGCAGGAAGACACCGTGGTCGTGTGCCGTCGCGATGATTCCGCCGTCCGCTCCCCCGCCGAAGTTGAGGGTCGTGTCGGTCGGCCGCGGGTCGCCGGGGAAGTGCGTGTACGCGGTGGCCGTCGGCCCCGGCACATACGAGGAGGTGCCCGGAGTGAGCGTGTGGCGCAGGCCGAGGGGTTCGATGATCCGGTCGTGGACCTCCTGCGCCCAGGGGTGTCCGGTGACCTGCTCGATGAGCATTCCGGCGACGACGTAGTTGGTGTTGGAGTACCCCCAACGCCGTTCCTGCGCCGGGTCGTTCGCGTCGGGCAGCCACTGCGGCGGCTCGCTCAGCGCCGCCGCCAGCTGCTCCGCAGGCGTCTGCGGGCGGAAGCGGTGGCGGCGGTAGCTCTCCGGGGTGAGGTCACCGGCGTCCGCGGCGAAGTAGTCGTTCAGGCCGCTGGTCTGCCGCAGCAGGTTGGTGACGGTGATGCGGCGGCCGTCGTTGCCGTGGCCACGGACCGCTCCGGGCAGCCATCGGTCGACGGTGTCGGTGAGCTTCAGCCGTCCCTCGCCGACGAGTTGGAGTACGACGGTGGCGGTGAAGGTCTTGGTGTCGCTGCCGATGCGGTAGTACGCGTCCCAGGGCACGGGCCCCTTCGCCGCGAGATCGGCGACGCCCGCACGGGCGGTCGTCCGGCCGTGCGCGCCCTGCACCTCGGCGAGGATGCCGGACACCCCGGTGGCCAGGATCGCGTCGACGTTCTTCTGGAGCGAAGAGGCCGCCTGGGGCGTGCGCCGCGACGCCGTGGCCGTGGGGGCGCCGGCCACTCCCGTGAGCAGGGCGGCCGCGGTGGCCGTCAGGCCGGTGCGCCTGCTGATCATCGGGGCCATCGGGGCCATCGGGGTGTTCGCCTTCATCGCTCCCCCTCGTTCTTCGCTGCCTCGTCCGTCGGGCGGGGGCAGGTGAAGTCGGCGGCGGGCAGCTTTCCGTCCCGCAGATAGGCGTTGACGGTCCGGTCGGCGCACGCGACGGGCGTGAGACCGTCGTTGCCGCGCCCGTAGACGCCGTGCGAACGGATGTCGGCCGTCAGCAGCCGCGAGCCGGTGAGCTTGCGGTGCAGGGCGAGGGCGCCGTCGTACGGAACGTTGTTGTCGTAGCGGGCCTGGAGCATCAGAACGGGCACGGCGTTGCCGATCTCTGTGCCGGGTTCGCGCGGCTCGGCTCCCCAGAACGCACACGGGGCGATCATTCCGTTGACGTACGGACCGAAGACCGGCTCCGTGGCGCGGCTGCGCTGCATGTTCTTCCAGTACGTCTCCGGGTTCTTCGGCCAGCCGCCCGCGGGCCAGCCCCCGTCGCCGCACATGAAGATCGCGCCGCCGACCATGCTGCTCTCGAGATCGGGCGAGGCGAGGAGCTCCAGGAGCGCGGCGAGCGCGGGCCCCGGCTTGTCGAGCTCGCCCGCGGCGGCCTTCTTCAAGTCACCGACGACACTGGCCAGTTGGGGGTCGTTCTCCTCGTGCTGGACGAGCTGCTTGAACAGGATGCGCAGCAACGGAGCGTTGAGCCGTTGGCCGTCGACCGCGATGGGACGGCGCTCGGCCCGGTCGAGCAACTTCCGTACGTCCGACCCGACCTGACCCGCCTGCCCGTCCAAGGCCGCCTCCGCGGGCGCGCCCGACCGCTGGAACAGCTCGTACTGCGTGGCCGCCGGATCCGTCGAGGAGTCCAGGACGAAACGGTCGGCCCGGCGCGGGAAGAGCTGGGTGTAGACGGCGCCCAGGTCGGCGCCGTACGAGATGCCGTAGTACGAGAGCGTGCGCTCGCCCAGTGCCGCGCGGATCGCGTCCATGTCGCGGGCGACGTTGCGGGTCGATGCATGGGGCAGCAACCGGGCGTTGTCGCCGTGCTCTTGGCAGCGGCGTGCGGTGTCACGCGCGGAACGCACCGCTGCCTCGAAGTCCTTGCGGGGGCCGGTCGATTCCGGGGGCGGCGTCGGACGCGGGGTTTTGCCGCAGGTGACGGGGGTGCTCTCGCCGAGGAAGCGCGGGTCGAAGCCGATCAGGTCGTAGCGGTCCGCCACGTCCTTCAGCGCGGGGCGCAGGGCGAGGGTGTTGGCCAGGCCCGTCCCGCCGGGGCCGCCGGGGTTCGAGAGCAGGATGCCGCGCCGCTCGCCCGGCGACTTCGCCTTGATGCGGGAGACGGCGATCTGGATCGTACGACCGCCGGGGTCGGCGTAGTCGAGCGGGACGGTCACCTTCGCGCACCGCGCGCCCGCCTCGTTCAGCGCCTTCTGGTCGGCCGAGCAGCGGCCCCAACTGAGCTTCTGGCGGGTCTTTTCGGCAGAATCAGGGAGGGTCGCGGCGGCTACTCCGCCGGCGAGTAATCCGGCCAGGGCCAGGCCTGCGGTGACTGCTGAGGCGGCGCGCATCGTGCTCCTTGGATCGACTGGACCGATCGGCTCGGCTGGATCGGCCGAAGAAATCGATCACTACGCTAGGAACGCGCGCCGCACCGGACCATCGGGCCACCGGGCCGAACTCCCCTGGGGACAGCCCCAGTACGCTCCCTCCGGATGCCCCCCGGATCACTCCGGGCGCAGGCTCAGGACGAGGTCGCGCGGCAGTCCGTGGGTGTCGTGAAGGTAGTGGAGGTCCTCCTCGTCCAGCGGGCCGCGGAACCGGGGCCGGGCCAGCACCTGCCGGCCGCGCTCCAGGAGCTGCCTGAAGCGGCGCTCCTCCCCGAGCAGCACCCGGCGCACCTCGTCCGTGTCCACCTCCTGGCGGAAGTGGTCGAGGGTGTGCAGGACGAGTTCGTCCGGCAGGTCCCCGAGGCCGCGCGAGGGGTCGTCCCGCCACAGCACGGTGAGTACGCGGCGTACCAGCCGGCGCAGCACATAGCCGCGGCCGGTGTTGGCCGGGCGCACCCCGTCGCCGATCACCACGATGGCCGAGCGCAGGTGGTCGCAGACCAGCCGCAGCGACGGTTCGTCCAGTCGCCACAGGGCCGGCACGAGGCGACGCCAGGGGTCGAAGAGGTCGCACTCGAACACCGACGTCCGGCCCTGGAGCAGGGAGGCGAGACGTTCCAGGCCGAGCCCGGTGTCGATGTTGCGCTGCGGGAGCGGCACGAGCGAACCGTCGACGAGCCGGCGATGACGCATCATCACGTGGTTCCACAGTTCCACCCAGCGGTCGTCGCCCGTCGGCGTCGACTCGGGCGGGGTGGCGCCGGTCCAGATGAAGATCTCCGAGTCGGGGCCGCACGGGCCGGTCGGCCCGTTGGACCACCAGTTGTCCTCGACGGTGAGCTCCACCGGCACCCCGCGCTCCTGCCACAGCTCCAAGGAGGCGGTGTCCAGGCCAATTTGGCCGTCGCCGCCGAAGACCGTGGCGTACAGCAGACCGGGATCGATGCCGAAGCCCTCGGTGAGCAGCCCATGGCCCCAGTCGAGGCTCATGGGGCCCTCGTAGTCACCAAGCGACCAGCTGCCGAGCATCTCGAAGACCGTCAGATGGGTGGAGTCGCCGACCTCATCCAAGTCCGTGGTGCGCAGACAGCGCTGCACATTGACCAGCCGCCTGCCCAGCGGATGCGGGCGCCCTTCCAGGTACGGGGTGAGGGGATGCATGCCCGAGGTGGTGAACAGGACCGGGTCACCGGTCGGTGGCAGCAGCGTCGAGCCGGTGATCCGGCGGTGACCGCGGTCCTCGAAGTACTCGACGAACGTACGGACGATCTGTTCGGTGTTCATGGGGTGGCTCCTTCGCGTGCGCAGCGGGCAGGCACCGGAGGACGCTCCGCGGAACGGCACGGGCGGGAGGGCCACAGAAGCACCGGCGGACCGTTTTCCGGTCGCCGGTGGAGAGGGGGAGGTACGTCAGACGGCGGCAACCGGCGAGCTGGTCGCTCGCGCGGTCGCGGTGGTGCTTGGGCCGGTGACGTTCATGGGGCCGACGGTAGCGCGCCCGGATCGCGGGGGCACCCGAATTTCCGGCGTGAGGCCGGCCTGCAGACGCAACGCCGAGGGTTCAGACGGCATCGCGGTACGCCGACGGCGAGCACCCCAGGGCACGCCGGAACCGCGTGGAGAAGTAGAGCGGGTCGTTGTACCCGACCTGCCGGGCGACATCGCGCACCGGCAGGCACGAGAGGCGCAGCAGGCGGCACGCCACGTCCATGCGGCGCTCTTCGACGTGCGCCATGACACTCGTCCCGAACTGGGCGGTGAACAGCCGCGAGAGGCGGGACTCCGAAAGGCCGGCGACGCGCGCCAGGGACCGGACGGTGTGCGGGGCGGCCAGGCAGGTGCTCAGGTGCTCAAGGACGGCCAGCAGGCGTGGGTCCATCCGCTCGCCTCGGGGATTCTGCGTGTCGCACCACAACAACGCCTCCTCCACCGCGTTGACGCCGAAGAGCGCGGAGTTCGCCAGCGCGCTGTTGCTCAGGGACACGGCTCGGGTCAGCGCGGCGGCCACGCGGTCGGCGAGCGGGTCGGGCAGCAGCACGCGTCCCACGCCGGGCGCGGCCCGCGGCCAGTCGAGCAGGGCGAGCCACTCGGGCTGCGGCTGGACATGGGCCCAGAGCAGGAGCCAGTCCCCCGCCTCGGGATCGGTGCCGTAATCGTGGGGCGTGCGGGGCGCGATCGCGACGAAGGACCTGCCGTCGGCGGGTACGTCGGCCGCTCCCTCGTTCCTGATCCGGCCACGCCCCCGGCAGGTGAACAGCAGCAGCCAGTCGTCCGTACCGGCGTGCCGCACGGTCCGGTAGTCGCGTCCTGCCGCGAGCCGGCCCGCGACGACCCGGTTCTCGGACGTGGCGACGACCTGCGGACGCGTCCGCGCGCCACCCGGACGCGTCCTGGCGTCACCCCCCGCGGCAGCATCTTCCATGTGAAGTCCTCGAAGTCCGATTCCCGGCCACGGGGCCGGTGCACACGATGGAGAACATGACACTCGATACAGCACCGGCGTCGCAACGGGCCGAGCGGTACGCCGCCGACGGCATGGTCCAGGTCGACGGCCTGCTCGGCTCCGGCGAGGCCGAGACGATCCGCTCGGCGTTCATGGATCAGGTCGTACGGGACCGGCACCGCCTGGGCGCGCGGGACGGCATCGCCGATGGCGACGTCCTGGCCCGCTTCCCGCGCTTCATGCAGCCGCACCGGCACCCGGACCTGGAAGTCGGGTCGATCGCCCGCCGGCTGATGACCGACCCCCGCCTCCTGGACATCGTCACCGAACTCGTCGGCCCGGCCTTCGGCGCGCAGTCGATGTTCTACTTCAAGCCGCCCTCCGCACGCGGCCAGGCGCTGCACCAGGACAACTACTTCCTCCGCGCCCATCCGGAGACGTGCATCGCCGCCTGGATCGCGATCGACGACTGCGACGCGGCCAACGGCGCGCTGTCCGTGGTCCCCGGCTCGCACACCATGGAGGTGGTGTGCCCCGAGACGGCCGACGACCAGGAGTCGTTCACGACCGGTCTGGTGCGTCCCCCGGCAGGCCTGACGACCGTGCAGACGGTGATGCGCGCCGGCGATGTGCTGTTCTTCCACGGCAGCTTGGTGCACGGCTCGCTGCCCAACACCACGGAGGACCGCTTCCGCATGTCGCTGATCTTCCACTACGTACCGCAGACGTCGGTGGAGATCGCCCAGTGGTACCTGCCGTTGGTGGCACCGGACGGGACCGACGTCTCCGTGGCCGCGGCGGTGGGCGGCGGGCCGTGCGGCGACGGCTGGCCGGGGGCGGCGCACTGAGGAGCTTCCCGAGATGCGCGGGTCGCGCTCTCATTCTTTACTGAGGCCCATCTGCTGCCAACCGCCGTACGGCGAAGTCCAGGGGGCCTTGCATGGGTGACGCCGTCGGCCGGACGAGCACCCCCGCGGCCGCCGAGCCCGAGCAGCCCGCCGACACCTTGCGCGCCACGCTGCTCAGCCGCGGCTATCGGCGCCTGCTGCTGCTCTGTGTGCTGCTCGGGGTGCCGATCGCGCTGGCCTGCTTCTTCTTCGTGAGCCTCCAGCACGAGTTGCAGCACGGCGTGTGGGAGGCGCTGCCCGAGGCCCTCGGATACGACCGCGCCCCCTGGTGGTGGCCGCTGCCCGCGCTGCTGCTCGCCGGGCTGATCCTCGCGCCGGTCGTGACCCGGATGCCGGGAGGGGGTGGCCATCTGCCGGTGCACGGCCTCGGGGGCGGTGCGCCCATCGGGCCCGCCGAACTGCCGGGCGTCGCCCTTGCCGCGCTCGCGACCCTCCCGCTGGGCGTCGTGCTCGGCCCCGAGGCGCCGCTCATGGCGGTCGGCAGTGCGCTGGCGCTCCTGGCCGTACGCACCCTCAAGCAGGCACCCGACCCCAGGGCCACGGCCGTACTCGCCACCACCGGCTCCACCGCGGCGATCTCGACGATCCTCGGCGGTCCGGTGGTGGCCTCCGTGATGGTCGTCGAGGCCGCCGGGCTCGGCAGCACCCAGCTGGTCGTCCTGCTGCTGCCCTGCCTGCTCGCCAGCGCGACGGGCGCGCTCGTCTTCACCGGGTTCGGCAACTGGACCGGCCTTTCGATCGGCGGCCTGCGGCTCCCCCATCTGCCGCCGAACGTCAACCCGGACGTGGGCGACTTCCTGTGGGGCGTCCCCGCCGCCGTCCTGATCGCCGCCGTGCTCACCGTCGCCCGCGGCCTCGGCCACCGCACAGCGGCATGGACGTCGACACACACCGCCCGCCGCACGGTCCTGTGCGCGCTGGCCGTCGGCTGCTGCCTGAGCGCGTACGCCCTGCTGACCGACCGCTCGCCGGAGGAAGCCGCCCTGTCGGGGCAGGCAACCCTCGGCCGGCTGGCCGCCGAGCCGCACGACTGGTCGGTGGCGGCACTGCTCACCCTCATCGTGTGCAAGGCACTGGCCTGGGGCATCAGCCTGGGCAGCATGCGCGGCGGCCCCATCTTCCCCGCCGCGCTCATCGGCGCCGCGATCGGCATCGCCTGCTCCGGGCTCCCCGGACTCGGTACGACACCGGGCCTGGCCCTCGGTCTCGCGGCCGCGGCAGCGAGCATCACCGGACTGCCGCTCACCAGCGCCGTCCTCGCGGTTCTGCTGATCGGCGGCGACGCGTACAACCAGATGCCGCTGATCGTCACCGCCTCGGTCACCGCCTTCGTCACCGCTCAGCTCCTGCGGCGCCGCGACTCCGCGGAAGGCCACTGAGGGATCAGCGGGAGAAGCCGTCGCCGTCGGGGATCTCCTGCTCGGCCCAGATCGTCTTGCCCTGCCGGGTGTAGCGGCAGCCCCACCGCGTGGTGAGCTGGGCGACCAGGTACAGGCCCCGGCCGCCCTCGTCGGTCAGCAGGGCGCGGCGCATGCGCGGCTGGGTGGCGCTCGGGTCGGAGACCTCGCAGATCAGGCGGCCCGCACGGATGAGGCGCACCTCGACCGGGCCGCCGGCGTAGGTGATGGCGTTGGTGACCAGCTCGCTCAGCACCAGTTCGGTGGTGAAGGCGAGGTCCGTCAGGCCCCAGACGTCCAGTTGCCGGGCGGTGGCCTCGCGTACGTCGGCGACGGCGGCCGGGTCGGCGGCCACCGGCCAGACCACCTGGTCCTCGGGCGGCAGCACGTGGGTGCGCGCGAGCAGCAGGGTGATGTCGTCGGTCAGATGGTGCGAGGGGCGCGCGGAGACGATGTCCAGGCCGAGTTCCCGCAGCGGGGTGTCGAAGACGCCGGGCCGTGAAAGACGGCGGGTCAGCTCGGCCATGCCTTCGTCGAGGTCGCGCTCCCGGCTCTCGATCAGGCCGTCGGTGTAGAGGGCGATGATGCTCTCCGGCTCCACGTCGACCTCGGCCACTTCGAAGGGCAGGCCGCTGACGCCCAGGGGCGGCCCGGGGTTCACGGGGACGAAGGTGACGGTCCCGTCCTGCGCGGCAACGGCGGGCGGTGGGTGCCCGGCGGAGGCCACGCTGCACCGCCGGGACACCGGGTCGTAGACGGCGTACAGGCAGGTGGCGCCGATCGGGTCGGGCCGGGGGCGGGTGCGTTCCGCCGCGTCATCGGACTGCTCGGGTTCGTCGGTCTCCACGCGGAGCTGGGAGACCAGGTCGTCGAGGTGCTCAAGGAGTTCGTCCGGTTCGAGATCGAGGTCGGCGAGGGTACGGACCGCGGTGTGCAGTCGTCCCATCGTGGCCGTGGCCGCGAGGCCGTGGCCGACGACGTCGCCCGCGACCAGGGCGACACGGGCGGACGACAGGGGGATCACGTCGAACCAGTCGCCGCCGACACCGGTGCCCGTGTCCGCCGGCAGATACACACCCGCGGTGGTGACGGCGACGGTCTCGGCCTGTGAGGGCGGCAGCAGGCTGCGTTGCAGGCCCACGGACGCGCGGTGTTCGCGGGTGTAGCGGCGGGCGTTGTCCAGGGCCAGTGCGGCATGTCCGGCGATCTCCCGCAGCAGGTCCAAGTCGGCTTCCTCGTACGGAGTTTCGCCTGCCTCGCGGTGGACGGCCACGCGTCCGAGCACGCTGCCCCGAGCGCTCAATGGGACGGTCATCGAGGTGAGCGGATCGGCGGGCTTCGCCGGATCGTCGGGCCTGGCCAGGACGACGCTGTCGAGGGGAGCCTCCGCCGATGTCCGCCCGGCCACGGCGGTCCGGCGCAGGGGCATGCTGCCGTCGGGGGCGGGGGCCGGCTCCTCCCCGGTGAACACGGCCTCCGCGATCTCCACCACGGCGAAGTCGGCCAGCGCGGGCACCAGTGCGGCGGCCAGGTCCTCGGCGGTGCCTGCCACCGACAGCGAGGTGCCGACCGCCGCGGTCGCACGCTGCAGCACGGCCAGGCGCTCGCCCGCGCGGCGCACTTCGGTGACGTCCGTGAACAGCGCGGTCACGCCGAACACCTGCCCGTCGGGAGCCTGCAGCCGGAACGCCGAGATGGCCATCACCGCGCCGCGCCCGGGGTCCTCGACGGTCCTGACGGTCTCCTCCACCCGGACGAGCGGCAGGCCCGTGCGCAGTACCTCCCGCAAACGCTGCTCGACGGCCGCGGCGTCCTTGGCCTGCAGGAAGTCCCCAAGGCGATGCCCTCGCAGGTCCTGCGGGAGACCCGTGTACGGGAGCAGATGGGTGTTCGTCCTGACCAGCCGCAGTTCCTCGTCGAAGACGGCCAGGCCAAGCCGGTCCTGCAGGAACAGTTCCCTGGTGAACGCCCGGTCCTGCCGCCACCGGTCCGCGGTCCTCGCGGGGGCGGCAAGCACGAAGTACCGGGCCGGCTGCGCCGTGGGCGCCCCGGTGCTCGGGCCGGCGTCGCTGAGCGGCAGGACCTGGAACTCGACCTTCAGCTCCCCGCCTTCGCCGGTACGCACCACGGCCTCGCCGGACCAAGCTCCCGACCGCAGCTCGGACGGTGGTCCGGGCCCGGCGCCGGGATCCTTGAGCAGCTCACGGAGGCGCCGCCCCAAGACCCTTGCGGCGGGCAGGGAGAACAGTTCCTCCGCCGTCGGCGTCCACCCGATGATCCGGCCCTTTGCGTCGAGCAGCGCCCCGGCGGCCCCATCGGCGAACGGCAGCCCGGGGTGCACCGGAGCGAAGGGCAGGATCTCTTCGTCCACCTCGTGCTCTGCCTCCCTCAAGGGCCGGGTTCCACTCCATCATCCCTCCGCTCGCCGCGCCCGCCAGTCCTCACCGTCTTCGCAGGTCGGCAATGGGGGGTTATCCCCAGCCGGACCGGGCGGCCAGCAGGATCGTCCCGGGCGTCCTTCGCCGGAAATGCTGGGTCCCGGCATATGCCGCTGATGTCCCGACGATTCCGTAGGAGTTGGCCCGTGCGTGAGCAGACATGGCAGAGGTTTGGACCTTCCGAGCGGCCTTCCGAGGGGCCTTCCGACCGGCAGCGCGGTGGCCGGCGCAGAGGCGTGCGGGCCGCGGCCGCGGTGGCCTTCGGCGCCTTGGCGGCGGGTGTCCTCGCGTCGCCGACGGCGTCCGCTGCCGCGAGGCCGGACGAGGTACGGCAGGGTCTGGACGCGCTGGTCGGCTCCGACGGCGTACCGGCCGCGCTGGCGAGCGTCACGGACCGCAACGGCCACGCCCGTACGTACACCGCGGGGGTCGGCGACCTGGCCACCGGCGCGAAGGTGCCCAGGGACGGACAGGTGCGGATCGGCAGCAACACCAAGACGTTCACCGCGGTGGTCGTGCTGCAACTGGTCGGTGAAGGGAAGATCGGCCTCGACGACCGGGTCGACACCCATCTGCCCGGCCTCGTCCGCGGGGAGGGGATCGACGGACGTCGCATCACCGTCCGTCAGCTCCTGCAGCACACCAGCGGACTTCCGAACTACGTCAAGTACCTCGCCGACGAACCCCGGTACTACGCGCCCCACGAGCTCCTCGACCTCGCCCTCCAGCACAAGGCGGACTTCCCTCCCGGGAAGAAATGGGCGTACAGCAACACGAATTACGTGCTGGCCGGCCTGATCGTCGAGAAGGTCACCGGCCACTCCGTCGCCCAGGAGATCGACCGCCGCGTCATCAAACGCATCGGGCTGCGCCACACCTACTTCCCCGCCCCCGGTGACGCGACCATCCGGGAACCCCACCCCAAGGGCTACGACCGGGACGCGACGGGCGCCCCGCTCGACGTCACGGAATTCGACCCCTCCTGGGGCTGGGCCGCGGGCCAGATGGTCTCCACCAACTCCGACCTCAACAAGTTCCTCTCCGCGCTCCTGGCAGGCCGCCTCCTCCCGGCGGCCCAGCTCGCCGAGATGCGCACCACCGTCCCCGCCGAGTACTTCGGCCCGGGAGCCCGCTACGGCCTTGGCCTGGTGAGCAAGCCCCTGTCGTGCGGCGGCGTCTACTGGGGCCACGGCGGCAGCACCACGGGCTACGAGACCCGGGGCGGCGCCACCGGCGACGGCCGCGCCGCCAACGTCGCGGTGACCGTCCAGCCGCGCGACAAGGCGACGATGCGCCACGCGGAGCACGTCGTGGACACGGCCCTCTGCCGCTGAACCCCGCCTCCTGGGGGCCGGCCGGCGCGTCGGTCCCCAGAACCGGGTTCTGAACCCATGGCATTCAAGCCACTTAGGTTAGGCTAACCTTCCACCCGTGAAAGCTGGTGAGCAAGGAGTCGGTTCCGCACGTTCCCGTGGGCATGAACTGGCCGCCGAAGATGTGACCGTGGCGTACGACGGCGTGGACGTCGTGCACGATGCCGCCGTCTCCCTCAGGCCCGGTGAAGTGACCGCGCTCGCGGGGCCCAACGGCAGCGGCAAGTCGACGCTGCTGCGCGCCTTGGCCCGGCTGCAGAGCGCCCGGACCGGCACGCTGACGTTCGACGGCGGCACCGACGGGCTCGCCCTCACCTCCCGGCAGTTCGCGCGGCACGTCGCGCTGCTGACCCAGGCGCGGCCCACGCCCAGCGGGCTGACCGTGCGGGACGTCGTCGAGTTCGGGCGGTATCCCTACCGCGGCCGGTGGGGCCGGGCCGATCCCGAAGGGCCCGCCGCGGTGGACCGGGCGCTGCGCATGACGGGCGTCGAGGACCTCGCGGGGCGCGGCGCCGACCAGCTCTCCGGAGGGCAGCTCCAGCGCGTCTGGCTCGCGAGCTGCCTCGCCCAGGAGACCGGCGTACTCCTCCTGGACGAGCCCACGACCTATCTCGACCTGCGGTACCAGGTCGAACTCCTCGATCTCATCCGTGACTTGGCGGACGACCACGCGATCGCCGTCGGTGTCGTCCTGCACGACCTCGACCAGGCGGCGGCCGTCGCCGACCGGATCGCCCTGCTGCACTCGGGGCGGATCATCGCCGACGGCGCCCCCGAGGACGTACTGACGCCGGAACGCCTCACCGACACGTACGGCATCCGCATCGATGTCGACACCGACCCGCTGACCGGCCGCCTGCGCACCCGCGCCATCGGCCGCCACCACACGCGCACCGAAAGGCTCCGCACCACCTCATGAGACGCCTCTTCAGCACCGCGGCCGTCGTCACCGCCGCCGCCCTCTCGCTGGCCGCCTGCGGAACGACCGAGCCCGCTTCCGACGGCTCGGACAATGCCTCCGACCAGATCACGCTCACCGACGCGACCGGCGCGAAGGTGACCCTCGACGGCCCCGCGAAGAAGGTCGTGGGCACCGAGTGGAACGTCGTCGAGAGCCTCGTCTCCCTCGGCGTCGACCCCGTCGGCGTCTCCGACGTCAAGGGCTACAAGACGTGGGACACCGTCGTCCCGCTCAAGAACACCCCCAGGGACATCGGCACCCGTGGCGAGCCGAGCATGGACACGATCGCCTCGCTCAAGCCGGACCTCATCCTCGCCACGACCGACCTGCCTGCCTCCGCCGTGAAGCAGCTGAAGAAGGTCGGCACCGTCCTCACGGTGCGCCCCGCCGACGCGTCCGACCCGATCGGGCAGATGACGGAGAACCTCGACCTCATCGCCGAGGCGACGGGCAAGGAGAAGCAGGCGGCCACCCTCACCAAGCAGTTCGAGGCGGAGATCGCCGCCGGCAAGAAGAAGCTCGACAAGGCCGGCCTCGCCGGGACGGAGATCGCCTTCGCCGACGGCTACGTCGCCTCCAACCAGGTCTCGATCCGCCCCTACACCGACGGCTCCCTCATCGGCGACGTCAACAAGCGGCTCGGCCTGAAGAACGCCTGGAAGGTCAAGGGCGACAAGGACTACGGGCTCGCCACCACCGACGTCGAAGGACTCACCGGCCTCGGCAAGGACGTCCATTTCGCCTACATCGGGGGCGAGAGCAGCGGCGACCGCGACCCGTTCGCCAAGGACCTCCCCAAGAACGCCGTCTGGAAGTCCCTGCCGTTCGTGAAGGCCGGCGACGTCCACCAACTGCCCGACGGCATCTGGATGTTCGGCGGACCCGAGTCGATGGGCGCGTACATCGACGCCCTCACCGACGCCCTGACGAAGTAGCGCCATGGCCGTCACCGCACCCACCACCGCGACCCGCACGTCGACGGCGTCCAGGACCGGCGCGGCCGCGGTGACGGCCGGACTGCTGCTCCTGGTCGCCGTCCTCGCCGTCGTCGACATCACGCAGGGCACGGCCGACGTCGGCGCGCACGAAGTGGTCAAGGCGCTCACCGGGCAGGCCGACGCGGGCGACGCCTCGGTCGTCATCGCATCGCGCCTGCCCCGGATGGCCGCCGGTCTGCTCGTCGGCATCTGCCTGGGCATGGCGGGCGCGGCACTGCAGGCCGTCAGCCGCAACGTGCTCGCCTCGCCGGACACCCTCGCGGTGAACGCCGGTTCCTACCTGGGGCTCGGCCTGCTCGCCATCACCGGTACGTCGCTGCCGCTGCTCGCCTCCTCCGGGGTCGCGTTCGTCGGCGGGCTCGCTGCCGCGGCGGTCGTGCTCGGCCTTTCCGGGCTCGGCACCGGCACCGTGCGCCTCGTCCTCGCCGGAAGCGCCCTCACCCTCGGCCTCGGCTCCATCACCGAAGCGCTGCTCCTGCTGTACCCCGAGGAGACGGACGGCCTCTACCAGTGGAACCAGGGCAGCATCGGGCAGAACGGCTTCAACGGCGTACTCCAGATGGCGCCCATCGCCGTGGCCGGCCTCGTCGGTCTTCTGCTGCTCGCCCGCCGCGTCGATGCCCTGGCCCTCGGGGACGACGCCGCCCGCGGCCTAGGCGTCCCGGTCCGCTCCACCCGCGTCACGGTGGTGGTGCTCGCGGCGCTGCTCTCCGCCGCGGCGGTGACGCTCGCCGGGCCCATCGGGTTCGTGGGGCTCTGCGCACCCGCGCTGGTGCGGCCACTCGGCCGCAGGTTCAAGGGCTTCGTACGGGCACGCGGGACCATCCCGGTCGCCGGCCTGGTCGGCGCCGCTCTCGTCCTCGGTTCGGACGTGCTCCTGCGGGCCCTCATCACCGCCCAGACCGCGGTCTCGGTGCCCACGGGAGTCGTCACCAGCCTGGTGGGGGCCGCCTTCCTCATGGTGATGGCCGTGCGGGTGCGGGACACCGGGGCCGCCGACACGATGGACCGGCTGCGCATCCCGAGCCGGGCCGCCTTCCTGATCACCCTGGTCGTGCTGGTCGCCGTACTCGTCGGCCTGGCCATCGCCTCCGTGCTCCTCGGCGACGCCAAGCTGCTCCTTGGCGACGTGGTCAACTGGGCCCAGGGCCGGGCGGGTCAGACCACCACCTTCGTGCTCGACACCAGGGTTCCGCGGGTGCTCGCCGCACTCTCCGCGGGCGCGGCGCTCGCCCTGTCGGGGACGCTCGTGCAGGCGGTGACCCGCAATCCGCTGGCCGAGCCCGGCATTCTCGGTGTGTCGGGCGGGGCGGCGCTCGGCGCCGTACTGCTCGTCACCACCGTGCCGCTCGCCGGTTCGTGGGGCATCGCTGGAGCGGCGTTCACCGGCGCCCTGCTCGCCTCCGCCGTCGTCTTCGGCCTGGCTGCCCGGGGCGGATTCCAGCAGAACCGTCTCGTCCTCGTCGGCATGGCCGTGTCCACCGGGACGACGGCACTCATCAGCCTGCTCATCGTCCTCACCGACCCGTTCAACGCGACCAAGGCGCTCACCTGGCTGTCGGGTTCCACCTACGGGCGGAGCCTGACCGACATGGCCCCGCTCGCCGTCGTGCTCGCCGCCGGTGCGGCCGTGGCGTTCGCGCGGCGCACGGAACTCGACCTCGTCTCCCTCGACGACGACACCCCCCGGCTCCTCGGGCTGCAACTGTCCCGCGGACGCCTCGGGTTCCTCCTGCTGAGCGTGCTCCTGAGCGCGACCGCCGTCGCCGCGGCGGGCACCATCGGCTTCGTCGGCCTTGTGGCGCCGCATGCGGCGCGCTCGCTCGTGGGACGCCGCCATGTGCGGGTGCTGCCGGTGGCCATGCTCCTCGGGGCGGTTCTCGTCGGCGTCGCGGATCTGCTGGGGCGCACGCTGATCGCACCCGCGCAGCTGGGCGCCGGCCTCATGACGGCGGTCGTCGGGACGCCGTACTTCATGCATCTGCTCTTTCGCAGCAGGGCCGGGCGATAGGGGGATCCTCCGGGGGAGCCGACCGCGCCTCCGGAGGCATCAGGGTTGAAGCCTGATGTCGGCGGCGATCGGCAGGTGGTCGCTGCCCGTGGCGGGCAGCGTCCGGACGTGGGTGACGGTCGCCGCCCGGGTCATGACGTGGTCGATCCGGGACACGGGGAAGGCCGTGGGCCAGCTGAAGGCGAAGTCCCGCCCCACCGGGTCCATCCGCGAAGTGACCGGGTCAAGACCCCGGTCGTCCGCCGTGCTGTTGAGGTCACCCAGCAGGATCACCCGGTCAAGGCGTTCCGCGGCGAGGGCCGCGCCCAGCAGCCCGGCGCTTTCGTCCCGCCTCCCGGAACTGAAGCCGCTCCAGCCGACGCGCACCGAGGGCAAGTGGGCGACGTACACGGCGACATCGCCCTGTTTCGTCCCCATTCTCGCCCGCATCCCGCGCTGCCAGCCCTCCCCGATCCCCTTCGGCTTGATGTCCAGCGGCCGGACGTCCGACAGCGGGTACTTCGACCACAGGCCGACCGTGCCCTCGACCGCACGGTAGGGATACGTCGGTGCCAGCGCCCTCTCGTAGAGCGGCAGGGCGGACGGTGTCAGCTCCTCCAGGGCGACGAGTTCCGGTGCTGCCTCGATCAGGGCACGTGCGGTGCCCGCCGGGTCGGCGTTCACGTCGCTGACGTTGTGCTGGACCGCCGTGATGTCGTGGGCGGCGCGGTCCGGCGCCAACAGCGGTCCGCCGAACAGGCTCCCCCAGACGGCGACGGGAAGCAGCAGCGCCACCAGCGCGGTGGCCGAGCGCCGCAGCAGCGCTGCAACGAGTAGCAGCGGGACGGCGAGACCGAGCCAGGGAAGGAACGTCTCCAGCAGGCTTCCGACACGGCCGACGGAGTTGGGCACGGCGGAGGGGAACGCCAGCAGCCCGGCGGTGAGCACGGCGAGGCCTGCGAGCAACCGGCCGCGCTGCCAGGACGACCTGCCTGCCGCGTCCGTACCCCAACGCGGCCGGCCGATGCGCCGCAGCCACACCCCACTGTCCGTACGCCGTTCCCGCGGCGCCGCACCGCTCTCCACCCGCTGCATGCCTGCAACGACGCACGCCCCTGTGATCAGGTTCCAGATCAGCCGCGCAGGGCCATGCCCTGGAGCAGACGCACGGCTTCCGCCGCCCGCTCGTGGGGCACGAAGAGATGATCGTGGTGGAAACCGGCCACGACATTGCAGCTCAGCCCGGCCCGTGCGAGTTCGCCGGCGATGGCGGCGGTGAGGCCGACGGCCTCCAGGGCGGAGTGGACGCGCAGGGTGATCCAGCCCGCCACGTAGTCGTACGGGAGCCCTGCGCCGTCCGCTTCCTCCTGCCGCAGCACCAGCGTCAGCCCCTCCTCTTCCAGGACCGTGACCACCGGCTCGGCACCCGGGGGAACCGTGCGCCCCGGGGCGAGGGTGAACACGTAGCGTCCCGGATTGAGTTGGGGCCGCATGCCGCTCAGCAGTTTCGCCAGGTCGGTTTCTCCAGACATGTCGGCATGCTAGCGGGATCCGTCGAACCGCTAGGCGGTGCTCGCCGGGCGCGATCCGCCGCGCAGTGCCTTCACCAGGCCGGTGACAAGGTTGGCCCGCTCGGTCATGGCGTCGATCACCAGGTACTCGTGGTCGGCGTGCGCGCCGCCCCCGACCGCGCCGAGGCCGTCGAGCGTCGGCACGCCAAGGGCGGCGGTGAAGTTGCCGTCGCTCCCGCCGCCGACTGCCCTGCCCTCGATGCCGGGAATCAACTCCCGTGCCAGAGCGATGAGTTCGGCCGACGCGGACTCGGGCATCGGGGGCCTGCCGACGGCACCCGCAACCGCGATCTCCGCCTCGTCGAGATGCGGGACCAGTGATGCGAAGGCGGACTCGATCCGTTCCTTCTCGTCGGCCGACTCGACGCGGACGTCCACGACGACGGTCGCCTCGGCGGGCACCACGTTGTCCAGGGTTCCCGCCGACGCGACGGTCGGGGTGACGGTCGTACCGATCTCGGGCCGGCCGAGCGCCGCGATGTCCAGTACCTGATGCGCCGCCTCGATCAGGGCGTTGACCCCGGCCTCGGGCTCGAGGCCCGCGTGCGAGGCCCGGCCCGTGACGGAGACCTGGAAGGTGCCGCAGCCCTTGCGACCGGTCTTCAGGGCCCCGCCGTCGGCGGCGCCTTCGAAGACGAGGACCGCGCCGCAGGCAAGGGCTCGTTCCTCGATGAGAGCGCGAGAGGAACGGGAACCGACCTCCTCATCGGCGGTCACCAGAATCTCGACGCCCGACCGGTCGTCGAGCGCCGCCAGACCATGAATGGCCTGTACGAGGCCGCCGAGCATGTCAAAGACCCCGGGTCCTGTCGCCTTCCCGTCCTCGACCCTGAACGGACGGCGTGCGAGGGTGCCGAGCGGAAACACCGTGTCGTGGTGACCGAGGATCAGGACGCGCGGATCGCCGCCGCCCGACCAGTGGACATGCGGCCCGGCTTCGCTCTCGACGAGGACGGCCTGCCCGCCGATGCGGTTCTCGATGACGGCGGCGACGGCTTTGGCCGATGCCGTCAAGGCATCCGGATCGCGCGACGGAGACTCGATCTCGACGAGTGTCCTGAGGTCATCGATCATCGCGTCGACACTCACATCGGCGCTTCTGTGCATGGTCACGTCGCCAGGGTACGCGGGCCTCTGAGGCTTCTGAGGACGAAAGAAGGCAAGGCGAAAAAAGGCAAGGAGCGCACTCGCTCCTTGCCACTTTCAACTTATAGCGCCCCATGGGGCTTGCGGCAAGGCCCCGGTCGTGCCGCAGAATCTCCGGCCTGGGCAAGATTCCGCGCCCTGGGCAAGATTCCGCAGGAACGGCAAATGGGAGTACGAATGCGCGTGTTGTTGGCCGCCTATGATTCGCGCGGGGGCGTCGAACCGCTGGTGGGGCTCGCGGTGCGGTTGCGGGAACTCGGCGCGGACGTGCTGGTGTGCGCGCCGCCGGACGAGGAGTTCACGCGGCGGCTTGCCGGAGTCGGCGTGGAGATGGTGCCTACGGGCAAGTCGGTGCGCGCATTGGCGACCGGTAAGACGCGGCCGACGGCGGCAGGTGTTCCCCGGCGCGCGGCCGAACTGGTCGTCGCCTTCTATGACAACGTCATCGCCGCGGCCGAGGGGTGCGCTGTAGACGTGGTGGTGGCGACCGGCATCGTGCCCGCTGTGGCCGGTGTGAAGTCGGCCGCCGAGAAGCTGGGCATCCGCTACGTGTACGCGAGCCATCAGCCCGTCACCCTTCCGTCGCCGCACCACCCGCCGCTCGCGCGGCCGGGCCATCCGCTCCCGGAGGATGTGACCGACAACCAAGCGCTGTGGGACCAGGAAGCCCTGGACGCTCAGGCGGTGTTCGGCGAAGCGGTCAACACGCACCGGGCGTCGGTCGGCCTGCCGCTGGTGGACAACGTCCGCGACCATGTCTTCACCGACCGCCCGTGGCTGGCCACGGACCCGGTCCTCGCGCCGTGGCCGCAACCGGCGGACCTCGAAGTCGTGCAGACCGGCGCGTGGGTCCTGCCGGACGAACGGCCGCTGCCCGCCGGCTTGGTGACGTTCCTCGACGCGGGCGCACCGCCGGTCTACGTGGGCTTCGGCAGCATTCCGATGCGCGATCCGGAGGACGTCGCCCGGGCTGCCATCGAGGCGATACGCGCGCAGGGCCGCCGCGCGGTCGTCGGGCGGGGCTGGGCCGGCCTCGCCCTGATCGACGACGCGGACGACTGCTTCGTCGTCGACGAGGTCAACCATCAGGCGCTGTTCCGCCGCGTGGGCGCCGTCGTCCACCACGGCGGCGCGGGCACCACGACGACGGCCACCTGGGCCGGCACCCCTCAGGTCGTGGTCCCCCAGTTCGGGGACCAGCCGTACTTCGCGGGCCGGGTGGCCGAGTTGGGCATCGGCGCGGCGCACGACGGTCCGACGCCGACCTTCGAGTCCCTGTCGACGGCGCTCAAGACGGCCCTGGCTCCCGAGACCGGCGCACGGGCAACGGCCGTGGCCGGCATGTTCCGCACCGACGGGGCGACGGTCACCGCGAAGCTGCTGATCGACAGCGTCAGCGAGCAAGGGCGACCGGCTTCCGGGTGATGCGTGGCACGCCGCACTCGCCTGGCGGCCCGAGGAGCTCTACCTCTACCCGCTGTACGTACGGCCGTTGACGGGTCTGGGCAGGCACGGGGCGGCGGCAAGCACGGCACTCGACGCGGCGCTCGCCGACCGCGAGTGGGACGAGCAGCGGCTGCGGCTGTACCGGCAGGGCCGCGACCGCCTCGTCGCCGAGGGCTATGTCCAGGTGTCGATGAGGATGTTCCGCCGCGCGGACGCGCCACCGCAGGGTGCGGACGACTACGCCTGCCAGACCGACGGCATGATCGGCCTGGGCTGCGGCGCCCGTTCGTACACCTCGACGCTGCACTACTCCTTCGACTACGCGGTCGACCTGCGCGAGATCCGCACGATCACCGACGACTACACCGCCACGGAGGACTTCAGCCGCGCCGTGCACGGCCGCCGGGTCGACGGGGCGGAGGGCCACACCTACACCGACGCCGAGGCCGAGCAGTGGACGGCCATCGACCCCCTGTTCCCCTACAGCCGCCACCCGCACCGCTCGGCCGGACTGCCCTGCCGTACGGGCGAGTCGGTCATCTCCGTCGACGGCGACGGCGACGGCACGGTCCGCCGCTGCCACTTCGTCCGCAGCGAACTGGGCAATCTCTACGACGGTTCGTACCGCCGCGCCCTGGAGCCACGCGCCTGCCCGCTCGCCGTGTGCGACTGCCACATCGGCTACGTCCATCTGGAGACGCTGCCGCTGTACGACGTCTTCGCGGGCGGGGTCCTTGAGCGCATCCCCGCGGCCGGAGCAGCCCGTGCATGACGGCGGCCGGGTACTGTGCCTGGTCAGTCGATCTTCGACGTGCCCGTCGGCCGACCGGTCGGCGGGCTGACCGACCTGCCACGCCACAGGAGGCCCCATGCGCAAGCTCGTGTACTTCATAGCCGTCACCCTTGACGGATTCATCGCCGGGCCCGACGGCGCCGACCCCACGGGCCCCGACGGCTTCTGGCCGATCCCCGCCGACTACGTGCAGCACCTGGCCGCGGAGTATCCCGAGACCCTGCCCGGCCCGGCCCGGGCAGCACTGTCCATCACGGCCGAGGGAACCCACTTCGACACGGTCGTCGAGGGACGCAAGACGTACGAGATCGGCGTGGCCGCCGGCACCACCAACGCCTACCCGCACCTGCGCCACCTGCTGTTCTCCACCACGCTGACCGAGAGCCCCGACCCGTCCGTCGAGCTGGTCACCGGCGACGCGGTGGCGAAGGTGCGGGAGCTGAAGCAGGAGGAGGGCAAGGACATCTGGCTGATCGGCGGCGGCGAACTGGCGGGCGCCCTGTACGCCGAGATCGACCAACTCATCGTCAAGCTGGCCCCGTTGACGACCGGCGCCGGCATTCCCCTGTTCGGCCGCTCGACCGCTTTCGACCCGCACGTCTGGAACCTCACGGACCACACCGTCCTGGACGGCGGGACCGCGTTCCTCACCTACACCCGCACTAGCTGACTGTTGCAGCCGCCTCCCGCAGGAGCTGGACCGGATGCCAGGCGTTGCGCTCCGTGCCGTGGAAGATCTGCTGGCGGCAGGAGACGCCGGTGGCGACCACCACCGTGTCCGGGGATTCCGCTGCGATCGCGGGGAAGAGACGATCCTGCCCGACGGTCATGGACACGTCGTAGTGCTCGGATTCGAAGCCGAAGGATCCCGCCATTCCGCAGCATCCGGCGTCCAGTTCGCTCACTGTCACGCCCGGGATGCGGCTGAGCAGGGCGACGGTCGCGGCCGTGCCGACCTCGGCCTTCTGGTGGCAGTGGCCGTGGTAGAGGAGCCTGCGGCCCGCGAGCCAGGAGTCCTCGCGCAGCCGCAGGCGCCCCTCGTCGATGGCCTCCACCAGGAGTTCCTCGACCTGGCGCACCCGGCCCGCGACATCCTTGACGGCCGTGTCGTCCGGCAGCAGCGCCCGGTGTTCGTCGCGCAGGGTCATCAGGCAGGAGGGCTCGCACCCCACGATCGGCGAGCCGGGGTCGGTCGTGTCGGCGAGGGTGTGGGCGAGCCGGCGTGCCTTGTTCTTGGCGTCGTCCACCAGACCCTTGGAGAGGCTTGACCTGCCGCAGCAGCCGCCGCTCTCCAACCTGACCCGAAAACCGGCCCGTTCGAGGAGCTCGATGGCCGCCCTGCCGATGTCCGGCTCCGTGAACGTGGTGAAGGAGTCGGCGAGATAGGTGACGGTGCCCTGGTCGGTGACGGGGTGCACGGCCGGTGTGCGGCGGCGGAACCAGCGCAGCAGGTTGTGGCGGACGAAGACCGGCAGCGGCCGCGCCGGTGCGATGCCGGCCACGCGGCCCAAGAGGCGGCGCACCGGTGCGATGCGCCCCGGCAGATTGGACAGCGGCGCGGTCGCCGAGCCCAGGCGGTTCAGCGTACGGATCGCTCCGAAGAGGCGGGAGCGCAGCGGCACGCCGTGGACGTCGTGGTAGTGCGAGAGGGTCTCGCTCTTGAGGGTGGCCATGTCGACGCCGAGGGGGCATTCGCTCTTGCACGCCTTGCACATCAGGCACAGGTCGAGGATCTCGTGCAGGCGTTCGTCGCCGAGCGCGGCCTTCGGGTCGGGCTCGGACAGGGCCTTGACCAGGGCGCCGGCCCGGCCGCGGGTGGAGTCCTCTTCCTTGCGGGTGGCCATGTACGAGGGGCACATGGCGCCGCTTCCGCTCTTGCGGCACAGGCCGATGTTCATGCACCGGTCGGCCGCCGCGCGCATGCCGCCTCCGCCGACGACCTCGAAGGAGAGCCGGGTGCGCAGGGGTTCGGCGGGCGGCAGGCCCGCGTCGCGCAGGCTCTGCGTCATCGGCGGCGCGTCCACGATCTTCCCGGGGTTGAGTACGCCGTGCGGGTCGAAGAGCCGCTTGACCTGGCGCATCGCCTCGTACAGCTGGTCGCCGAAGATCTCGCGGTTGAACTCGCTGCGCGCAAGGCCGTCGCCGTGCTCGCTGGAGTTGACGCCGCCGTACTCGGCGACCAAGTCCTTGATCTCCTCCGCGACGGCACGCATCCGGCCCACGTCGGCGGGGTCGGCGAGGTCGAGGTAGGGGCGGATGTGCAGGCAGCCGACCGAGCAGTGGCCGTAGAAGCCGGCGCTCATGCCGTGCCGGTCGAGGACGTCCTTGAACCGGCGGGTGTAGTCGGCGAGATGGACGGGGTCGACCGCGGTGTCCTCCACGAAGGCCAGCGGGCGGCGGGTGCCTTCGCCGGCGGCCATCAGCAGGCCGAGCCCGGCCTTGCGCACCCTGAGGAGCGATGCCTGCTGGGCCGGGGTGACCGCCTGGAGGGTGTGGTAGCCGTGGCCGTGCCGCGCCCACAGCTTCGTCAGGCGCCGCATCCGGTCGAGGAGTTCGGCCTCGTCGTCGCCGGTGAAGGAGACGAAGAGCAGGGCTTCGGGGGCTCCTTGAAGGACGTCGCCCAGCGCGGCGTACTCGATCTTGCGGCGGGACAGGTCGAGGATCGTGCGGTCCATCAGCTCGACGGCGGCCGGGTCGCAGGCGAGCGCGTCCTCTGTGCCTGCGATGGCCTCGGCGACGGAGGCGAAGTGGCCCACGGCGATCACGGTGCGGCTCGGCTTGGGCACCAGGTCGACCAGGGCCCGCGTGGCGACGGACAGCGTCCCCTCCGAGCCGACGACGAACTTGGCGAGGTCGAAGGGGGAGTCTTCGCGGGCGAGCCGGTCGAGGCGGTAGCCGCAGGCGCGGCGCCAGTGGGCCGGGAAGCCGTCGGCGATCGCCGTCGCGTTGGCGCGGACGATCTCGGGCAGTTCGCGGTAGAGGGCGCCTTCGAGGGTCTCCTGCTTGGCGCGGCGGGCGCGTTCGGTCTCGTCGACGCGGCCGAGGCGGGCCCGGCTCGCGTCCGAGAGCACCACGTCGAGTTCGCGGATGTGGTCGATGGTCATGCCGTAGCGGACCGATCCGCTGCCTGCGGAGTTGTTGCCGATCATGCCGCCGATGGTGGCGCGGTTGCTGGTCGAGGTGTCGGGGCCGAACATCAGACCCCAGGGACTCGCGGCGCGGTTCAACTGCTCCTGCACGACGCCGGGTTCGACCAGCGCGGTGCCGCTCTCCGGGTCCAGCTCCACGATCGCGTTCATGTGGCGGGACAGGTCGAGGACCAGGCCGGGGCCGACGGTCTGGCCGGCCAGGCTGGTGCCTGCGCCGCGCGGTACGACGGGGACCTGGTGGGCGGCGGCGGCCGCGACGGCTGCGGCGATGTCGTCGGCGTGCCGGGGGAAGACCACACCCATCGGCGTGATCGCGTACATGCTCGCGTCGCGGGCGAACAGATGCCGGGTGTAGTCGTCGAACCGGACCTCACCGTCGAGATCCTTGACGAGGTCCTGCTCTAGAGCGCGGGCCTGATCCTTGCTCCGTTCCCTGCCTTGTTGCCTGCCTGCGGGATCGTCGTCCGTGGGGTTCTCGTCGCGGGTGGTGACGGTCATACGCGGCAACCTCCTCTTCTAGGTGGGGAGTTCAGCGGCGTCACTCGGCGCGCAGGACGTCCAGGGCGGCGGTGAGTCCGTTCGGGTCGATGCGTACGCCGGCCAGTTGGAGGCCCATCTGGACGCCGGCGAGGGTGCCCGCGAGGGTCAGGTCGTTGAAGTGGCCGAGGTGGCCGATGCGGAAGACCCGTCCCGCGAGCCTGCCGAGCCCTGCGCCCAGGGACATGTCGAACCGGTCGAGGATGACCTCGCGCACCTTGTCGGCGTCTTCACCTTCGGGCATGAGAACCGCGGTGAGCGAGGAGGAGTACTCCCGTTCGTCGGCGCAGAGGAGCTCAAGTCCCCAGCCGCGTACGGCGGTTCGAGTGGCAGCCGCGTGCCGGTCGTGCCGGGCGAAGACCGCGGGGAGCCCCTCGTCCCCGAGCATGCGCAGCGCCTCGGCCAGGCCGTAGAGGAGGTTGGTTGCGGGGGTGTAGGGGAAGTAGCCGCGCTTGTTCGCGTCGATGACGGGCTGCCAGTCCCAGTACGACCTGCGCAGTCCCGCCGTGCGGGAGGCGGAAAGGGCCTTCTCGCTGACGGCGTTGAAGCTCAGGCCGGGCGGGAGCATCAGGCCCTTCTGGGAGCCCGCGACGGTGACGTCGACGCCCCATTCGTCGTGCCGGTAGTCGATCGAGCCGAGCGAGGAGATGGTGTCGACGAGGAGCAGCGCCGGGTGTCCTGTCGCGTCCATCGCCCGCCGGATCTCGGAGACGCGGCTGGTCACGCCGGTCGAGGTCTCGTTGTGCACCACGCAGACGGCCTTGATGGTGCGGGCGGTGTCGGCGGCGAGGTGTTCGGCGACGGCCTCGGGGTCGGCGCCGTGGCGCCAGTCGCCGGGCACGAAGTCGACGTACAGGCCGAGAGTGGTGGCCATCTGCTGCCAGAGCGTGGCGAAGTGGCCCGTCTCGACGTGCAGGACGCGGTCTCCGGTGCTGAGCGTGTTGACCAGCGCCGCTTCCCAGGCGCCGGTGCCGGAGCCGGGGAAGATCACGACGGGTCCGGTGGTGCCGAAGACCGGTCCGAGACCGGCGAGCAACTCCGTGGTGAGCGCGGCGAATTCGGGGCCGCGATGGTCGATGGTGGGCGCCGCGATGGCGCGGAGCACCTGGTCGGGGACGTTGGTGGGGCCCGGTATCTGCAAGAAGTGCCGCCCGGACTGAGAGGTCACTGTGGCCAACTCCCTTGAGAAGCGTGCCGCATTGTGGCACGGTGTGTCATAAGGTGGCACGCGGAGCATAGGAGCCGACGCAGGGGGAGTCAACGGATGCAGAGCGTTCTCAACGCACTTCGAGTGCTCGAAGAGGTGGCCGCGCGCCAGCCCGTCGGCGTCGCCGACCTGGCCCGCGCCCTGGAGCTGCCCAAGAGCTCGGCGCAGCGCGCCCTGCGTACGCTGCACACGGCGGGCTGGATCCGGCCGGCCGGCGGCGAGGTCACGCGGTGGGCGCTGACCACCAAGGCACTGCAGGTCGGGCGGCGCGCCACCGGGGAGTTGAGCCTGCGTGACGTGGCCGTGCCGATCATGGAGGAGCTGCGGCGGCGCACCGACGAGACGGTGCATCTGACCGTCCCTGACGGCGAGTCGGTGGTCCTGATCGAGCGCCTGGAGACCTCCAAGCCGGTGCGGATCATCCTGGCCCTGGGCACCCGGCTGCCCAGCCACGCCACCGCGAACGGCAAGGCCGTGCTCGCCTCCCGCTCCGCGGAGGCGATCGAGGGCCAACTGGCCGCCGGGCTCGAAGAGTTCACCGAGACGACCATCACGGACCGGGAGGCGCTGCTCGCCGAGCTCGCGCTGATCCGCGAGCGGGGTTACGCCACCAACGGCGGCGAGTGGCGCACCGATGTGTCGGCGGTCGCCGCGCCGGTCCTGGACGAGGCGGGTTCGCCGGTGGCGAGCATCAGCGTCAATATGCCGACGAGCCGGATGAGCGCGGAGTCGAGCGCGGCGCACGGAGCGCTGGTGCGCGAGACGGCATTGCAGGTCGGCGCCGCGTTGAGGCAGTTGCCGGAGGGGGCGTCGGGCGGGCCTGCGGCCGGGCGCTAGCGGCTCCGCCGGGGGGTGCTGCATTCGTCCGCGGGTCCGTTTTGGCTGGTCGCGCACTTCCCCGCGCCCCTTCGGGGCGCTTCCAACGCGCCCCGGATCCGCGGCGCCCCGTTCCACGACAGAATCCGGCGCCCCCCTTGACGTCCCGCGAATCGCGCTTCAATACTCCCCACTGCGAAAGGCTGATTCCGCCTGTCGGAATCCCTCGACTCCCCCCATCATCACGCGCCCCGGCCTCAACACGCCCCGGCGCTCCGTGACATGACCATCGGCCGACGGCAAGGGAGCCCTCGTGTCAGATCAAGTCATCTCCATCATCGCCCTGGTACTGATCTTCGCCATCGCGACCTTCTCCTCCGTCCATCTGGGCGCGCTCGCCCTGGTGGCCGCGTTCATCATCGGCTCGACGGTGGCGGACGAATCGACGGACGACCTCTTCGCGGGCTTCCCCGGCGATCTCTTCGTCGTCCTGGTCGGCGTGACCCTACTGTTCGCCATCGCGAAGAACAACGGCACGGTCGACTGGCTCGTGCACGCGGCCGTGAAGGCGGTGCGGGGCCGGATAGCCCTCATCCCCTGGGTCATGTTCCTGGTCACCGCCGTGCTCACCGCGGTCGGCGCCGTCACCCCCGCGGCCGTCGGGATCATCGCGCCCATCGGGCTCGGCTTCGCCGCGACGTACGGCATCAACCCGGTGCTCATGGGGCTTCTCATCGCCAACGGTGCCAGCGCGGGAGGCTTCTCGCCCATCGGCGTGTTCGGCAGCATCACCAACAACGTCGTCGAGCGCAACGATCTGCCCGGCAGCCCCGCGATGCTCTTCACCGCCTCGTTCCTGTTCAACGTCGGCCTGTGCGTCATCGTCTTCTTCGTCTTCGGCGGAAGGCAGTTGCTGGGGCAACGCGCACCGACCCACACCGGCGGTGGCGGGAGGACGGTCGCCGCACCGGCCGAACGGGACGACGGACCGCCCGGCGGTCAACTGGTCGAGGCGGGCGGCACGTCCGGGCCAGCCTTGGCCATCGCCAAGAACACCGCGACCTCGACCGCGGACACACCGCCCGTCCGCCTCGACGGCCCCCGCGCCCTGACCCTCCTCGGCCTGCTCAGCCTGGTCGGCGGAGCGCTCTTCTTCGACCTCGACGTGGGCCTCATGGCGCTCAGCATCACCGTCGTGCTCTCGCTGGTCTCCCCCAAGTCGGCCAAGGGCGCGGTCGAGCGGTGCGCGTGGTCCACCGTGCTGCTGGTCTGCGGCATCGTCACCTACGTGAGCCAGATGGAGCGCATCGGCACCATCGACTACCTCGGCAAGGAGGTCGCCGCCATCCAAGCGCCCCTCGTGGGCGCCCTGTTGATCTGCCTCATCGGTGCGGTGGTCTCCGCCTTCGCGTCGACCACCGGGATGCTCGGGGCGCTGATCCCCCTTGCGGTGCCGTTCCTGCTCGACGGCCAGGTGGGCGCGGTGGGGCTCATCACCGCCCTTGCCATCTCCGCGTCCGTGGTGGACGCATCCCCGTTCTCCACCAGCGGGGCGCTGGTGACCGCCAACACCCCTGAGGAGCAGCGTGACTTCGTCTTCCGGCGCCTCATGACCTGGGGGCTCGGCATCGCCGTGGTCGCGCCGCTGGTGACCTGGGGGCTCTTCGTGGTGCCCGGGTCGCTCTGACGGCTCAGCTCATCTGCCGCCGCACCAGCTCGTGCAGCCGTCCGCCCGTGTCCGCCAACAGCTGGGCGGGCGGGCCCTGTTGGACGACGCGGCCCTCCGACATGACGATCACGCGGTCGGCGTCCAGGACGGTGGACAGGCGGTGGGCGATCACGACGCGGGTGGCGTTCAGGGCGCGGGTGCTGTCGATGACGGTGCGCTGCGTCTCGTTGTCCAGGGCGCTGGTCGCCTCGTCGAAGAAGAGGACCCGGGGGCGGCGGATCAGGGCCTGGGCGATCATCAGGCGCTGGCGCTGGCCGCCGGAGACCGCTCCCCCGCCGGAGATCATCGTGTGCAGGCCCATCGGCATGCGCTTGATGTCCTCGGCGAGGCCCGCCATCGCCGCGGCCTCCCATGCTTCTTCCTGGGTGAACGTCTCGGCGCCGCAGATGCAGTCCAGGATCGATCCGGTGAGCGGCTGCGCGTTCTGCAGCACGACCCCGCACTGGCGGCGTACGGCGGCCTGGTCGAGGGCGGCCAGGTCCTGGCCGTCGTACAGGACGCTGCCCGCGACCGGCTTGTCGAAGCCGATGAGCAGGCGCAGGAGCGTCGATTTGCCGCAGCCGCTCGGGCCGACGATCGCCACGAACTCCCCGGGGCGGATGGCGAGGGACACGTCGTCCAGGACCAGCGGGCCGTCGTCCGTGTAGCGGAAGGAGACGGCGCGGGCCTCGATCTCGCCCTGGAGTTCGCCGGGCTGCGTGCTCGCGCCGCGCACCTCGGGCGCTTCGTCGAGCACCGGCTTGATCTGCTCGAACATCGGCAGGACCGCGGCCGCCGAGATCAGCGCCCCGGTGAGCTGGGTGACCGACGTAAGGAGCATCGTCACGGCGGTGCTGAAGGTGAGGAACTCCCCCGCGGTGAGGCTGCCGCGCGCCGGGCCCGCGAGGAGCACGAACATGATCAGCGTACAGAGCGGCAGATAGACCGCGTTGAGGACCGTCGTGAGGTTCTTGATGCGGCCCGCGCGCTGCTGGAGTTCGCGGCTGCGCGCGAACTCCCCCGCCCATGCCGCGTACGCGAAGCTCTCGGCCCCGGCGACGCGGAGCTTGGGCAGTCCGCGCAGGGTCTGGAAGGCCTGGTTGTTGAGTTTGTTGCCGAGCTCCACCAGGCGGCGCTGCCAGCGCAGTTCCCACAGGCCGAGGGCGAGGAACACCCCGGCGATGACGACCAGCATGCCGAGCGCGGCCAGGGCGAGGGGCACGCTGTAGGCGAGCAGCAGGACGAGGTTCATCGCGCCGACCGTGCCCGCCTGCAGGGCCACCGGGCCGATGCCCGAGAGCACCCGCCGGATGGCGCTGACGCCCATCGCCGCGCTGGCCAGTTCACCGGTGGAGCGGGAGGCGAAGAAGCGGGTCGGCAGCCTCAACAGGCGGTCCCAGACGGCGGGTTGCAGGGCGCTTTCCATCCGCCCCTCCATCCGCAGGATGGTGAGGTTCTGCAGCAGCATGAAGGCCGCGGAGACGATGCTGGTGATCATGACGGCCAGGGAGA
This sequence comes from Streptomyces sp. NPDC059037, assembly GCF_042740015.1. Lineage (NCBI taxonomy): Bacteria > Bacillati > Actinomycetota > Actinomycetes > Kitasatosporales > Streptomycetaceae > Streptomyces > Streptomyces sp. NPDC059037. Next base: position 4,567 of record NZ_JBHYIG010000013.1, on the reverse strand, counting down.
CCTGGACGATCAGGCTCTTCTCGGCGTTCGGGACGTACACGCCGAGCACCTGGCCCGTCGCGATGGGCACCAGGGCCCCGATGAGGACCGTCACCAGACCGGCGATCGTGAGATTGCGTACGTCGCCGCCGTTGCCGCGCAGGCTGAAGCGGAAGAGACCCCAGGGGGTCAACGCCCGGTCCGGCAGCGGCCGGTAGAACATGACGCCCTGCGGCTCGAACTCCTCCGCGTTGTCCTCGTCGACGCGCGTGCGCCGTCCTGACGAGGGGTGCACGGACTCGTAGCCGCCGCGTCGCCACAGCAGCGCGACCGGCGCACCGCTCGCGGCGCGGTGCCCCACCAGGGGTCCCGCGTTCTCGCGCCACCATTGGCCGTCGAGCCGGACGGCCCGGGTGCGGATCCGCGAGGCCACCGCTACCTGCTCCACCGGGTCGATCCGGTCGCTGACCGCACCGCTCTCCGCCTGGGCCGCGAGCTTGATGCCGGCCGCGTCGGCGACCAGACGGCAGGCCGCGTACGTCATGTCGTCGCCGCCCTGGGACGCGGGGCGGCCCGAACCGCCCCTGCCCGAGCGGCCGATGGAGGCGATCAGGGTCCGGTCGGCCTGCTCGCGGACCGTCTCGCCCGCCTTGATGCCGGCGGCCGTGCGGTCCTCGTGGGCGCGCTCCAGGCGCTCGATCCAGCGGTCGAGGGTGGAGAGCAGCCGGTACTGCTGGTTGACCATGCGCTGCCAGACGGCGGGGTCGACGAGCAGATCGCCGGCGGCCTCCGTGCTGTAGGCGGCGCCGTACTGCACGCTGCCGGGCGCGACCGGCATCCAGAGGATGTCGTCGTCGGTCACCACGTCGTCGCCCAGGGTGCGCCCGTCCAGGGGTGCTTCGAACAGCACCCGGTGGCTGCGTCCGATGCCGAGCGCGAAGGCGTGCTCGAGCAGGCTCAGGGCCTGGTCCTGGGTGTCGTACTGGGTGGGGTACTGCTGCTCGTAGGCCCAGGTGTCGCCGAAGTCGGGGCGGTAGAGCTCGCGCAGCGGGATGCGGCGCAGCTCGCAGCCCTGGAGAGGGCGTCCGACCAGGGTGTGCTGGGGGCCTTCGACGGGGCCCAGGAGCAGGGTGCCGGGTTCGAGGCGGCCCAGGAAGTGCCAGTGCCCCTGCTGCACGGCGTCGACCGCGAACAGGTCGAGGGCGCCGGCCACCACGAGCCACAGCACCTGCGGCCCCTCCAGGTGGACGCTGCGCAGGTCCGTGCAGTCGGCGGGGGTGCCGAGCGCGCCGAAGGCGGCGGCGACCGCGTCGTTCTCGTACGCGGTGTGCGTGTACTGCTCCGGTACCGAGGTCACCTCAGTGCTCCTTGACCAGGTCGGCGTAGGGACCGCCCGCGGCGACCAGGTGTTCGTGGCGGCCGCGCTCGACGACCGAGCCGTGGTCCAGGACGACGATCTCGTCGCTGTCCCGCACGGTGCTCAGACGGTGGGCGATGACGACGCAGGCGCAGCCGCGGCGGCGCAGATTGTCGATGATGACCTGCTCGGTCTCCGCGTCCAGGGCGCTGGTCACCTCGTCGAGGACGAGGATGCTGGGGCGGCGGACCAGCGCGCGGGCGATCTCCAGGCGCTGGCGCTGGCCGCCGGAGAAGTTCCGGCCGTCCTGCTCGACGCGGCCGTGGATGCCGCCGGGCCTGCGGGCGACGATCTCGTACAGGCAGGCGTCCTTGAGTGCGGCGACGACGGCGTCGTCGGGGATGGAGGGGTCCCACAGGGCGACGTTGTCGCGGATGGTGCCCTCGAAGAGGAAGACGTCCTGGTCGACGAAGGAGACGGAGGCGGCGAGCGCGCCGCGCGGGATGTCCTCCAGGCGCTGTCCGTCGATGCGGATCGTGCCTTCCCAGGGGCTGTAGAGGCCCGATATCAGCCGGGAGACGGTCGACTTGCCGCTGCCCGAGCCGCCGACGAGCGCGACCTGCTGGCCGGGACCGACCGTCAGGGAGAAGCCGGTCAGGAGGGGCTTGTCGAGGGGGCTGTAGCCGAAGGTGATGTCGTCGAGGGTGACGTGGCCCTTGAGGCGGCGGGTGCTCGCGGCCGGTTCGGGGCGGGAGTAGAGCGTGTCGACGGGGAAGTTCTCGACGTCCTTGAGGCGGGCGACGTCGGCGGCGAAGTCCTGGATGCGGCCCGCGACGCCGTTGAGCCGGGTGATCGGCGCGGTGAAGCGGGTCACCAGGGCCTGGAAGGCGACGAGCAGGCCGATCGACAGATGCCCTTCCACCGCGCGCAGACCGCCGATCCAAAGGATCAGCGCGCTGTTGAGGGTCGCGAGGGTCGGTGCGACGATGCCGAGCCAGGCGCTGGGCACGCCGAGGCGCTGCTGCTCCTCCAGGGTGGTGGCGTGCTGGCCCGCCCACCGCCGGAAGTAGCCGCTCTCGCCGCCGGTGGCCTTCATCGTCTCGATCAACTGCAGGCCGGTGTACGAGGTGTTGGTGAGCTTGGCGCTGTCGGCGCGCAGCTTCTGGGTGCCGGTGGCCCGCAGCCGGATGACGACGCGCATCGCCACGATGTTAAGGAGGGCGATGCCCACGCCGACGAGGGTGAGCTGGGGGTCGTACGTCCACAGCAGGGCCGCGTAGAGGAGTACGACAATGCCGTCGACGCCTGCGGCCGTGAGGTCGCGGGCCAGGGTCTCGGCGACCGCGTCGTTGGACGCCAGGCGTTGCACCAGGTCGGCCGGGCTGCGCTGGGCGTAGAACGTGACGGGCAGGCGCAGCAGATGGCGCAGGAAGCGGGCGCTGCTGAGGGTGGAGGAGATGATGCGGCCGCGCAGCAGGTTCGCCTGTTGCAACCAGGTGAGGACCACGGTCAGCACGACCATCGCGCCCATGGAAGCGAACAGCGCGCCGAGCAGCGAGGTCTGGTCGCCGATCAGGAACAGATCGATGTACGTCCGGCTGAGCGCGGGCAGCGCCGCGCCGACCGCCACCAGGAGCAGGCTGGCCAGGAGTGCGGCGAGCATGGTGCCCGTGGTGCCGCGCAGACGGGCCGGGAGCGCCCGCATGATGCCGGGCCTGCGCCCACCGGGGCGGAAGTCGTCGCCGGGTTCGAGGACGAGGACGACGCCGGTGAAGCTGGTGTCGAAGTCCTCCGACGGCACGAAACGGCGGCCCTTGTCGGGGTCGTTGATGTGCACGCCGCGGCGGCCGAGGCGGCGCCCCATGCCGTCGTAGACGACGTAGTGGTTGAACTCCCAGAAGAGGATCGCGGGCGCCTTGACCTCGGCGAGCGCGGCCGGCTCCATCTGCATGCCCTTGGCGGTGAGGCCGTAACTGCGCGCCGCCTTGAGGAGGTTGCTGGCCCGTGAGCCGTCGCGGGAGACGCCGCAGGCGATGCGCAGCTCCTCCAGCGGGACGTGCTTTCCGTAGTGGGCCAGGACCATGGCGAGCGCGGCGGCGCCGCACTCCACGGCCTCCATCTGCAGGACGGTGGGGGTGCGCACCGTCTTCTGCCGCTTGCCCTTGGACGCGGGGCGCTGCGCCGCGCGGCGGCGGCCGCGCTGCGGGGGCTCGGGACGGTGCCTGCGGCGTCCGCCGGGGGGCGGCAGTTGCTGCTGGTGTGCCGGGGAGGGGTGCGGTGCGGTCACGGAAGCAGCCAATCGATCGGGCGCTGCTCGGCGAGGTGGAAGGCGCCGGTGGCCAGGGTCATGGAGTCGAGTGCGAAGGGCGGGCCGCCCGCCGACGACCAGGCGTAGCCGGACTTGGTGGCGGACGAGCGGTCGAGCCGCACGAGGACCGCCACGGGCGGTCCTTCCTGGGTGAACTGTTCGGCCAGTTCCTTGTCCCCGAGGAATCCGGTGATCTTCTGCGCGCTCTGCGCGGACCGTCCGATCGCCTTCACATGGCCGCGCAGCACGCCGTACTGCTGCGTGGGCACGGACTGGACGGTGAGATCCACCTTCGCGCCGACGGGGACGGTGGCCGCGCTGTCCGCGGGTACGTAGACCATGGCGAGGAGCGGGTCGTCGCTACCGTCCACGCGCTCCACGGTCGCGACGTCGGCGCCCGTGGTGACGACGGTGCCGATCCGGGCGACGAGTGCGGTGACGCGGCCCGCCGCGATGGCGCGGACCACCCTGTCGCCTTGTTCCGTACGGACCTTGAGCACCGCAGCGCCGGCGGCGAGCCGTTCGCCGTCTTCGACGAGGACACTGGTCACCTGCCCGGTGACGGGGCTCTGCAGGACGTAACTGCCCTGGCCGTGCGTGAGGATGCCGGGCGCGCGCAGCGTCGAGGAGACCGAACCGGTCACCGCCCAGACGCCGGCCGCGGCCATCACGACGAGGGTGACGGCGAGGACGAGCAGGCCCTGAGGGCGGGCATAGCGCACCGGCAGGTCGAGTTCCTCGGGCGACTGCAGCTTGGACAGGGCCTGTTGGCGGAACTGCACGGGGCTCTTCCCTACCTTGCTTATGGCGTCCGGGTTGCGCCGCCCCGGGGTTTTAGGGGGGGCCCCGGAAGGGGGGGGGGAGGCGAGCGGTGGTCAAGGTGCGGGGGGGGGTGTAGCATTGCGGGGGCCCGCGGGCCCGGA